>DPCK01000157.1 GCA_003516285.1 Lutibacter sp.
AACAATGATTTTGAAGCCACAAAAAACTGCTTCAACTATGTGCTGGAAAACCCACAAAATTTAGAAAATGAATTGACTGCCAAGCTGTATTTGCTTGAAGTAAATATGAAAACAAATGAACCTGTCGAAACTGTTGAAGCCCAATTTCAACAATTGTTTAAACAATATGGAAAAAATGTGTCCACTTTGAGTATCCAAACCATTTATGCAGAATTTTTGGCCTTCAAAAAAAACGAATCTGAACAAGCGATTTTGGTGTTGAAAGACGCGCTTAAATTGCCCGTTAACGAATTTCAAAAAGGATATTTAAAAATAAAATTGGCCGATATTTTGGTGTTTGAAAACAAATTCAGCAGTGCGTTAATTTATTATACGCAGGTTCAAAACGATTTAAAAAATCAGCCTATCGGACAAACAGCGCGGTTTAAAATTGCGCAAACTTCCTATTTTAAAGGCGATTTTGAATGGGCGCAATCGCAGCTCGGCGTTTTGAAAAACTCCACCTCGCAACTCATTGCAAACGATGCTTTGGCTTTGAATCTGTTGATTACGGACAATGCGGTAAAAGACAGTTTGAAAATAGCGTTGAAAAAATACGCCGTTGCCGATTTGCTTTCCTACCAGAATAAAAATCAGCAGGCCCTTGATACTTTACAATTGGTTTTGAACCAATACAAAGGGCATCCCATTGAAGATGAGGCACTTTTTAAGAAAGCGCAATTGTTTGAAAAAATAAATCAGTTCACTAATGCAGAAAACAACTATCTACAAATTATCAGCTTAAATAAAGATGATATTTTAGCCGATGACGCCCATTATTATTTGGCTGAATTGTATTTAAACAAATTAAACAGTCCGGAAAAAGCCAAAGAATACTATCAAAAAATGATATTTGACTATCCGTCGAGCATTTATGTGGTCGATGCCCGGAAAAAATTCAGGAAACTGCGGGGCGATAAGGTGAATTAGGAAAAAGCAAATCCTATCCCCAACCCTTTCCAAAGGAAAGGGAGTTTGATTTAAAATTATAATAATATTTGCAAAAAACTTTTAATATCTAATATTTAATTTTTAATATGTACATCTACAGCGTTACCACAAATATAGAAGAATCGATTCACGACGAATGGCTGAAATGGATGAAAGAAAAACACATTCCCGATATGCTTTCAACCGGAAAATTNNACCGAATTAAAAATAATCAGCGAGCAATTTAGTATGAGCGTGAAAAACTAATTTTATGAGTGTAAGAGCAAAAAAACACCTTGGACAACATTTTTTGAAAGACGAGCAAATTGCACAAAATATTGCCGACAGCTTAACGGAAAATGGCTATAAAAACGTGTTGGAAATTGGTCCGGGAATGGGTGTTTTAACCAAATATATTCTTAAAAAGGACTTGGTTGTGCACGTTATTGAAATTGACACAGAGTCGGTGGAATATTTAAAAACAAATTATTTAAACTTGGCCGACAGAATTATTTTAAAAGACTTTCTAAAAATAAACCTGTCCGATTATTTTGGGGAGGAACAGGTAGCAATTATAGGCAACTTTCCCTATAACATTTCCACGCAAATTGTATTTAAAACACTGGAAAACCGGCATCAAATCCCTGAATTTTCAGGAATGTTCCAAAAAGAAGTCGCCCAACGCATCGCAGAAAAAGAAGGCAGTAAAGTGTACGGAATTTTATCCGTTTTAACCCAGGCTTTTTACGATGTGGAATATTTATTTACGGTGCCGCCAACGGTATTTAATCCGCCGCCAAAAGTGGATTCTGGCGTAATTCGACTTACCCGAAAAGAAAATTTTAGCTTGCCCGTGAACGAAAAATTGTTCTACACCGTTGTTAAAACCGCTTTCAATCAGCGCAGAAAAACAATGCGCAACAGTTTAAAAACGCTCAATTTATCCGATAATTTAAGAGAAGACCCTATCTTTGCCAAACGTCCGGAACAATTATCTGTGCAAGAATTTATNNAATTAATTGCTGACGGAAAAGATGAGGCGATTTTAATGCTTCTGGAAGAAGTGCATTATGCCGATATTGCTGAAATTATTGAAGACTTAACCGTTGAGGAAGGCATTTATTTAATAAAATTACTGGATAGCGACGTCACTGCGGATGTAATTACCGAATTGGATGAAGACACCCGTGAAAAAATCTTGGGCGGACTTTCATCCAAAGAAATTGCGGAGGAAATTTCGGAATTGGACACCGATGATGCTGCCGATATTATTTCTGAACTTACCGATAAACAACAGGAGGAAGTAATTTCCCATATCGAAGATGAAGAACACGCCAAGGACATTCGGGATCTTTTGCGGTATGATGAAAATTCTGCAGGTGGTTTAATGGCCAAAGAACTTATAAAAGTCAATGAAAATTGGAATGTGCTTACCTGCGTTAAAGAAATGCGCTCCCAGGCTGAAGAAGTATCTCGGGTGCATTCCATTTATGTTGTTGACGACCACGACATATTAAAAGGACGATTGTCTTTAAAAGATTTATTGACAACCTCAACCAGAACTGCCATTAAAGATGTTTTTATTAAAAAAGTGGATTTTGTCCACGTTGATGATAAAGCCGAAGATGTAGCTAGAATTATGCAGAAATACGATTTAGAAGCCATTCCGGTGGTGGATAAAATGGGTCGTTTGGTGGGAAGAATCACCATTGATGATATTATTGACGTTATTAAGGACGAAGCGGAAAAAGATTACCAAATGGCTGCTGGGATTTCACAGGATGTAGAAGCCGATGATACCATTTGGGAATTGACAAAAGCGCGTTTACCTTGGCTTATTCTTGCGCTTTTTGGTGGATTTGTGAGTGTTTCCATCTTGGGCGGATTTGCGACAGCGATGGAAAAATACAAAGAACTTTTCTTTTTTACCCCTTTAATTGCCGCAATGGCCGGAAATGTAGGCGTACAATCATCCGCAATTATCCTTCAAGGTTTGGCCAACGACAGTTTAAGAGGTTCCTGGTGGAAAAGATTGATCAAGGAAGTTTCATTAAGCTTGTTAAATGGGTTGGTGCTTGCCGCCCTGTTAATGTCTGCAGGAATGTATTTTTTAGGCTTCGAAATTAAAGTTGGGCTTACTGTCGCCATATCACTGGTTTCTGTAATCATAATTGCCTCCATAATTGGCACTTTTGTCCCAATCATTTTAGACAAAAGAGGCATTGATCCGGCATTGGCCACTGGTCCTTTTATCACAACCAGCAACGACATTTTTGGAATCTTAATTTACTTTCTGATTGCAAAAATGATTTTAGGATTTTAAACGTTGGATAGATGATATCTGAAAATTGGTAATCGGTTTTTTTAACAAACTTTCAAAATCTTAAAGCGATTATGATACTTGAGCAACATTAAAAAACAAACAAAAAGCGCCATTTTCAAGGCGCTTTTTGTTTTAATATATTTAGTTAACCTATTCTTCCATTTTAGCCCAGCTGTCTCTCAACGGAACGGTTCTGTTAAAAACCAAATGGAATTCAGTGGTGTCTTTATCCACACAAAAATAACCCAAACGCTGAAACTGGAATCGGTCTAAAATGTTTGCCGTTTTTAAACTTGGTTCCACAAAAGCTTCCAAAACAGTTAAAGAATCCGGATTTAAAAAGTCTTTAAAATCTTTGTCCTTTTGGCTGTCTGGCGCTTCTTCTGTAAACAAACGGTCGTAAACCCGCACTTCTGCTTTTACGGCGTGTTTAATGGAAACCCAGTGCAGCGTGCCTTTAACTTTACGCTGACTTGCTTCTGTGCCGCTTCCGCTTAAACTGTCGGTATCGTAGGTGCAGTGAATTTCGGTAATTTCCCCGTTTTCGTCTTTTACCACCGATTCAGCTTTTATAATATAGGCATTTTTCAAACGCACTTCATTTCCTAATTTTAAGCGGAAGAACTTTTTGTTTGCCTCTTCCCTAAAATCTTCTTTTTCAATATAAATTTCTCGGCTAAATGGCACTTCTCTAAATCCGGCGCTTTCGTCTTCCTGGTTGTTTTCAGCAGTTAACCATTCTTCTTTTCCCTCAGGATAATTGGTTATTACAACTTTTACAGGATCTAAAACTGCCATAACTCTTGGCGCTGTTTTGTTTAAATCATCTTTTATGCAATATTCCAGCAACGCTACATCGGTTACATTATCGCGCTTCGAAATTCCTGCCGTTTCGCTAAAAGTTCTGATAGATTCTGGTGTGTAACCTCTTCTTCTTAAGCCCGAAATTGTTGGCATTCTTGGATCATCCCAACCCGAAACTATTTTTTCTTCAACCAATTGCAGTAATTTGCGTTTGCTCATCACCGTATAACTCAAATTTCTTCGTGCAAATTCACGTTGTTTCGGACGCAATTTCGCCGGATCGTAAACTTGGTCAACATACCAATCATATAAATCCCGGTGACTTTTAAACTCCAGCGTGCAAATAGAATGCGAAATTTGCTCTAAATAATCACTTTCGCCGTGCGTCCAGTCGTACATCGGATAAATACACCAATTATTTCCTGTTCTGTGGTGGTGTCTTTTCAAAATTCGGTACATAATGGGGTCACGCATATGCATATTTACGTGTTTCATGTCAATTTTTGCACGCAAAACGTGAGAACCTTCTTCAAAATCACCATTTTTCATTTTTAAAAACAACGCTAAATTTTCTTCTATTGTTTTGTTTCGGTTCTTACTGTCTGTTCCCGGTTCGGTTGGCGTTCCTTTTTGCAAAGCCATTTCTTCCGATGATTGGTCATCAACATACGCTTTTCCATTTTTTATCATTTGCACAGCCCAATCGTACAATTGCTGAAAATAGTCCGATGAATACAATTCTTTGTCCCATTTAAAACCCAGCCATTGCACGTCATGTTTTATGGAATCAACATATTCCTGTTCCTCTTTTGCCGGATTTGTATCGTCAAAACGTAGGTTCACTGGCGCATTGTATCGCAATCCCAAACCAAAATTCAAACAAATGGAAGCTGCGTGGCCAATATGCAAATAACCATTTGGCTCGGGCGGAAATCTAAATCGTAATTTATCTTGGGCCAAACCGGTTGCCAAATCATCTTCAATAATTTGCTCAATAAAATTCAGCGATTTTTTTTCTTCACTCATAATAACATCAGACTTATAAGTTGCAAAATTATTGATTTTTTTCGGCAATGCAACTACAAAATCACACTGCATATTCAACAAAGGTATAAAGGAAGCTTTTTATGGTGGGCGGTCCCTGCCAGCTGGCGGGGCCAGGCTTTCACTACTCGCATTTTTTTATTGCGAAAAGCAACAATAAAAGTGCTCAAACACGCCGTTCAATCCCTAACGCAGCCTAAATTAGTAATGGATAATTAATATTTTTCTGGCGTCCTTTGCGGTTTTTCATTACGGCTCTTGCGGTTAAAAACAATTTAGTTTGAATTCTGGTCTATCATTTTTTTCTTCAGTTTTATTCAGAAAAATTCCTTCTTTCAGATTTAGGTTCCTTTGTCCATTCCTTTACCCATAACAATTCCCCCTTTGGAGTTATGGGCTCTTCGGACTTAGGTCTTCCGACTTTTATACCAAATCACTCTTCTTAAAATCACAAAACAAACTATCTTTGCCTAAAGGATTTTAAAATGGGAATTATAAAGTTAAAAAATATTCGGGTTTACGCCTATCACGGCTGTTTGCTGGAAGAGGGAAAAATAGGTTCCGATTATCGTGTGGATGTTTCAGTAAATGCAAATTTAAATTTGTCGGCACAAAGCGATAACCTTGCAGATACGGTAGATTATGTTCATTTAAACAAGATTGTGAAAGAAGAAATGGCCATTCGTTCTAAATTATTGGAAACGGTCGCAAAACGCATTTTGGATAGAATTTTTCTGGAAATCCCTTTAGTTGAAGAAGCTGTTGTTGCCGTTTCAAAAATAAATCCGCCAATTGGAGGAAATGTGGCGATGGTGACGGTTGAAATGAGTAAAGTGAGATAATTGAGTCCGAAGTTGGAGGTTTGAATTGATAAAAGACAGAAAATCTAAAATGGTATTTTCTGCAATTTGCAGTTTTTTATTTATGATAATTGCATTTATTTTTACGGCTTTTTTTGAATCTTTAAAAGTATAAATGTTTGAAAATTATGGTAAGTTTAAGCCTTTTTTTAAATGATAATTGCTAAAATCAAGTACCTTTATGCGCTAAAAAAAATTTCATTTAAAATTTAATTTGAAGACCTCAATCCAAATGAAAACGAACAAGCAAAAGGCAATCAGCACCATCTATTTCAGTATTGTTGGAAATGCGTTGCTTGCCATTGCCAAAGGAGTAACCGGTATTTTTGGAAATTCCTACGCCTTAATTGCCGATGCCATTGAATCGACCACCGATGTTTTTTCTTCTGTTTTGGTGTTGTTCGGACTTAAATACGCCACCAAACCTGCCGATGAAAATCATCCTTACGGACACGGAAGGGCAGAGCCTTTAATTACATTTGCCGTGGTGGGTTTTTTGGTCTTTTCTGCAACCATCATCGCCTACGAAAGCATTCAAAATCTGCAAACACCACAAGAAGCACCCGAAAAATTTACTTTGGTGGTTTTGGCCATTATTGTGATTGTAAAAGAGGTGTTTTTTAGGTTGGTTTCAAAAAAGAGCAATGAAACAAAAAGCTCTTCTCTAAAAGCTGATGCCTGGCACCACAGAAGCGATGCCATCACCTCATTAATGGCGTTTATTGGAATTTCCATTGCTATTTTTATGGGTAAAGGCTATGAAAAAGCTGATGATTGGGCCGCATTGTTTGCTTCCGGATTTATTATTTACAATGCGTATTTAATTTTTAGGCCGGCGCTGGGCGAAATTATGGACGAGCATTTATACGAAGATCTGATCGCGGAAATTAGAGCGATTTCTATTGGTGTCGATGGCGTTGTGGACACAGAAAAATGCCTTGTGAGAAAGGCTGGACTCTCATTTCACGTGGATCTTCATTTAATTGTCAATGGTGACATAAGTGTTTTGGAAGGTCACGAAATTGCACATAGGCTTAAAGATGAATTATTGAATAAATTACCAGAAATAAATAATGTTTTAATTCATATTGAACCGGACAAAGCCCCCTAACCAATGCCTCGCCGGCAGGCAGACCCGAAGGGGGAATTGATTAATATACATTCACTAAATGCTGCTAATAATTATTACACTAAAAATTAACCAATCCAACTTCTCCCTTAAAAACTATTGCTTATTTTTGCATTTTAACAAAACTTCCCCTTCTGAATGTGTTTCAAAAAACATAGCATCTTATTATTTTTCCTGTTCGCACTGTTAACATCAAATTACGGTTGGTCTCAAACTGATGTCGCTCCAACTATTACTGCAACTGGAAATCAGATTTATTGTCCGTTGACCCAATTGAAAGTGGTTACTTCCTTTAATATTACCGATCCTGATGACACAATGATCGCTGCTTTTTACATTCAGATTTCTGAAGGATATAAAAGCGGAGACAAACTGACGCTTCCTGTTGGATCAAATCCCAACATCACCTCATCTTGGAGTGCTTCTGAAGGAAAATTAACCCTAAAAAGTTCAAGTGCTACATCTGCAACTTATGTTGATATTATCGCTGCTGTAAAGAATGTTGTTTTTGAAAGTAGTTCGCCAAATGTATCAGATATAAAATCTTTTTCCTTTACCATTGGCGACGCCAATTATTTACCTTCAACAGGTCATTTTTATGAATATGTTTCTGATGTAGGGATTACTTGGCAAAATGCAAAAACTGCTGCTGAGGCGAGAACTTATTATGGATTAAAGGGCTATTTGGCGACCATTACCTCTGCCGAAGAAGCAAAACTTTCTGGGGAACAGGCTGCCGGCGCAGGATGGATTGGTGGAAGTGATGCAGAAACTGAAGGAACTTGGAAATGGGTAACAGGACCTGAGGCTGGTAAATCATTTTTTTTTGGCGACCCAAATGGAGTATATGATGGTGGCACCACAGTTGGCTCTAATATTCCTTTTTCTTTTTGGAATACTGGAGAGCCTAACCAAGCCGGGAATGAAGATTATGCGCATGTTACGGCTCCAGGGGTTGGAATCCCAGGTTCCTGGAACGATTTAAGCAACGCAGGAGAAGTTTCTGGTAATTTTCAACCGAAAGGCTATATTGTTGAATATGGCGGAATGCCAGGAGATCCAGTTTTAAGTCTTTCGGCAAACACCTCAATTTCTGTGGCAGCCATTAGTGCAACAATCCCAGCAACACGATGCGGTGCAGGAACCGTCCCACTGTTCGCTGCAGCAACTTCAGGCGCAACTGTTTTGTGGTTTGATACTCCAACAAGCACAACAATTCTGCATTCTGGTCTAAATTATGCTCCTGCACTTTCTGCAACAAAAACTTTTTACGTTTTGGCCTCCGCAAATAGTTGCCTATCTGGACAAAGAACTGCGATTACTGCTACTGTAAATCTGTTGCCAGTTATCCAATCTTCCATCGAATTTAAAAACTGTGATGAAGACGGAATTGCCGACGGTTTCACCGATTTTAACCTAAATGAAGTCACTTCAATCATAACAAATAACGTATCCGGTTTAACGGTAAGCTATCATTTAAATGCTGCGGATGCCAATGCAAGTCCGAGTGAAAATCCAATAAATATATC
Organism: Lutibacter sp.; assembly: GCA_003516285.1. Classification (GTDB taxonomy): domain Bacteria; phylum Bacteroidota; class Bacteroidia; order Flavobacteriales; family Flavobacteriaceae; genus Lutibacter. The sequence goes on from DPCK01000157.1 coordinate 8,659, forward strand.
TCCTTTTAACAACGAAACGGCAAGCACTGTTTATGCTAGAGTGCAAAATTCTTTTGGCTGTTTTAGCGTTTCAACAATTAAATTAAGCGTTTCTTCAACCACTTTGCCTGCCAGCTTTAACTATGAGCTTGCGGCTTGCGACAAAGATGCAAATGCCGATGGTTATTCTGCATTTGACTTAACTGAGGCATCACCCGTCTTAATAAGTGAGCTTCCTGCCGGACAGCCGTTAAGCGTTCATTATTACAGAGATTTAAATGATGCGCAACTGGAAAAAAATGAAATTTCGCCATCAAATTACATCAATCAAACTAAAGATTCACAAGTCTTGTATGTTCGGGTTGAAAATGAAAATGACGGAAATTGTTATGGTATTGGTCCTTTTTTGACATTGACCGTACAGCAAATTCCGCAATTTGAAGTAAATCCGACTGCGATTGTGTGTTTAAATTTACCGCCGATAACCCTTGAAACTTTCTATCCGCAAGGAAATTATTCTTACGAATGGAAAGATTCAAATAATGCTATTATTAGTAGGGATTCTTCTGCTGAAGTTGCTGAAGCAGGAGTTTACACGGTGATTGCCACTTCTTTAAATTGCGAATCTTTTCCGAAAAAGGTTACTGTTACGGCATCTGATATTGCGACAATTTCAATGAATGATATTACCGTTGTTGATGATTCTGACAACAATTCCATTACCGTAAACAACACCAATTTGGGCGCTGGAGATTATGAGTTTGCGTTGGATGCACCATTTGGCCCATTTCAGGATAAAACTTATTTTGAAAACTTACTTCCCGGGATTTATACTTTGTACGTGAGTGACAAAAACAATTGCGGTGTTGCTGCATTGGACATCGCAATTTTAGGGTTTTCGAAATTTTTTACTCCAAATGGTGATGGTTATAACGATACTTGGAAAGTGCTTGGAAACGACCTGAACAACATCCAGATATCGGTTATTTATATATTTGATAGATTTGGAAAATTGGTGGCTGATGTTGATTTAACCGGCGAAGGCTGGGACGGATTTTACAACGGTGAAAGGCTTCCGGCAGATGATTATTGGTATTTGGTGAAATTTACGGATCAATATGGCAATTACAGAGAAAAACGAGGAAATTTAAGCTTGATCAGAAGGTAGTTTTTGCGTTAGGGATTAAAATGAAAACCTTTTTTTGCTTTTTTAGCGAAAAAAGTTTGGAATGAAAAGCCCGACCCACCAACTGGCGGGAAACGCCCAAATTCTAATTTTAAAACAGTTCCTGGATCACTTTTGCCACGCCATCATTTTTATTGGTGTCGGTAATTTTATTGGCAATTTGCAGCACTTCGTCAATTGCATTTGCAACAGCAACTCCCAAACCAACCGATTTCAGCATTTCAATATCGTTGTAATTGTCGCCAAAAGCAATCACATTTTTCAATGAAATGTTTGTGTAACAACTGTTTAACAACACTTCAATGGCGGTTTTTTTGGAAACTGAAATGTGCGAAATTTCAATATAAGTGGGTTTTGAGCGATACAGCATAATTTCATTGAAAAATGAATTTTCTAAGGCATTATATAAAATATCAATTTCGGCTTCATTGCCCATACACATAATTTTATGCGCCCCTTTTGCCTCATTTTTCCATTGATTTAATACGGATTTGCTCGATTTTAAGGTAGGCGTGACTTTGGTGTTCTCTGATTCTCGATCCGCCCAAAAATCCATTGCTGGCACAAACCATTCGTCTTCAAAATACAAACTTAAATGGATGGCGGTTTTTGCACACAACCCAATGATGTTTTCCAAAACGGTATTGCTGATAAACGCGGAGTGTAAAACCTGGTTGTTGTGCAACACCAATCCGCCATTATAAGCTATTATTGGCGCGGTCTCATTTCCCAACTGTTTTTGTAAATGGCGCATCGCTTTTGGCATTCGAGAAGAAATCAGCACAAAAGGAATGGGAGAAACGCGTCGTATTTCTTGGATGGTGAGGTCAGACAATTCCCTGTTTTTGTCTAAAAGCGTGCCGTCAATATCGGAGCAAATTAATTTATAAGTCATTTTGCATTTGTTGGTGCGGCGCAAAAGTAAGCAATATATAAAAATATTTTAGGTGCTTGGAATTAAAAAGAAAATAGATGAATATTTTAATGACTTATCCACAAAAAACCAAGGAAAATTATCTTACGGTCGTGTGGTCTTGCGGTCAAACATAGTCCAAACTTTCAACTTTCAACTTTCGTCTTTGGACTTCATTTCAATACCACCTTTTTTTGTTTTTTTTGGAAGCATCCGACTTTCGTCCTTTTTTGGGTTTAACACCCAGTTTTCGGTAAATTTCAGGTTTTGCGTTTGGATCTATGGGATATGGATGGTCTTCCATCACAGGAATTATGGTGTTAATCAGTTTTTGAATTCCTTGAATGTATATTTTTTCATCGGCAGCACAAAATGAATAGGAGGCTCCGGTATTTCCTGCCCTGCCGGTTCTGCCAATGCGGTGAACATAAGATTCTGGTATGTTTGGAATGTCAAAATTAATAACGGCGTCCAAATTGTCGATGTCAAGTCCGCGGGAAGCCACATCGGTTGCGATTAATATGGAAACCGCTTTGTTTTTGAATCTGTTTAAGGCTTCTTCTCTGGCGTCTTGTGTTTTATCGCCGTGGATACTGGCAACGCTAAAATCGTTTTTACGCAACATTTTCTCTAATTTATCCACACCAAATTTGGTCCGTCTAAAAATAAGGATGTCTCCTTTTATGGTATTCCTTAATAAATGGAGGCACAACTCCATTTTTTTTGTTTTAGGAACATAATACAATACCTGATTTATGCCTTGTGCGGCAGCATATTGTGGTGTTACGTCTATTTTTTCGGGATTTTTTAAAATGGTTTTGGCCAATTCAACCACTTTGTGTGGCATTGTGGCAGAAAACAACACTATTTGTTTGCTTTTCGGACATAAACGTTCAATTTTTTTAACATCGTCTATAAAACCCATATCCAACATTAAATCAGCTTCATCCAAAACCAATGTTTCAATAAAAGACAAGTTAAGAAGCTCTTGTTTGTGTAGATCCAATAATCTGCCTGGCGTGGCGATTAAAATATCAACACCATTTTTAAGCAACGCAACTTGTTGATCAATAGACGTTCCTCCAAAAACAACAGCGGATTTTAAATTGGTGTATTTGCCGTATCCTTTAAAACTTTCTTCAATTTGAATGGCCAATTCACGGGTTGGACTTACCACCAACGCCCGTATTTTTTTTCCTTTTTTTGAAGGATCTTGTTTGTCGAATAACAATTGTAAAATAGGCAAAGCAAAAGCAGCTGTTTTTCCGGTTCCGGTTTGAGCAGATGCAATCACATCTTTTTTTGCCAACATCAGCGGAATGGTTTGCACCTGAACAGGCGTTGGAAATTCATAGCCATTTTCTGAAATTGCTCTTAAAATATGTTTGTTTAACTGTAAGTCTTTAAATTGCATAGGATTTGTTTGAGTGCAAATATACGCAAAAGCCCTCTTGACATCGAAGGGGAATAATAAAAAGTTAAATAGTAGAAGTTAAATATTAGAAGTGGTTTTTATAATTGGATTCGATGGTGCGAGCGTGCCGCTCGTACCGATTATAATATCCGCAACCACGCAGTCCTGAGCGAGACGCTCGCCTGCTTTTTAATTATTAGACAAAAAAATCAAAAAGGCACAATCTTTAGACTATGCCTTTTAATAATTTTTTATTTTAATGCCTAGAACAATGTTTTAAATTTCCCCCAATGGGCATAAATTAAAATGACGGTTGAAACCGATACCACCGCGCCAAGTGCAATACCAGCCGGATCAAGCGCCAGATGAAATAAAATAATGTTTACCGACATAATTGAGGCGAAAATCAAGGCAAGTCCCACCCATTTATTTAAGAGAAGCAATACGCCTGCGCTAATTTCTGTTACGGCAATAAGCGGAAACATATAGCCAGTTTCATTCAATGCGCCCATAAAATCGGCGGGTGGACCTTCCATTGGAGGCATCGGCAAAAAATGGAAGAACTTGTTGCTTCCCATCACCAATAAAATAAGCCCCAAAAGCAATCGGAGCGCTAAGGTTATTTTTGTGTTCATAATAAATAAGATTTGGTTAGAAAATTGTTGTTTAAACGGTTAAAGTACAAAATATTTTTGATTGTAACTTAAGTTACCTCAAAACCAACCTTTTTTGTGTCACTTTGCACGCAATAAAAAACGGCATAAAAATTGTTGTTTTTACAAGTATTAAAAAATAAAAAAAATGACAGAATTATTGACAAAAGAAACTTTTTTAGAAAAGGTTTTTAATTTCGAAAAAAATAAAGATTGGAAGTTTGAAGGCGAAGTGCCTTGTATTATCGACTTTTATGCAGATTGGTGCGGACCGTGTAAAATGGTGGCGCCAGTTTTAGAAGAATTAAGCAATGAATATGAAGGAAAATTAAACATTTATAAAGTAGATACCGAAGTTGAGCAGGAATTGGCCGCGGCATTTGGCATCAGAAGTATTCCTTCAATGTTGTTTGTTCCTAAAGATGCAGAACCACAAATGGCGCAGGGAGCAATGCCAAAACACGATTTGGAGAAAATTATTGCCGATGTTTTAAAGGTTTCAAAATAAATCCCAACAAGCCCCAAAAAAGGAAAGCCGCAAATTTTGCGGCTTTTTTGATTTTATTAAGGTTGCTCTGGACGCACAAGTTGCGACTTGTATGGACTTGAAAGAAATAATCGTATATCAAGTTGCGTTAGCGATGGCAGTGAAAAGCCCGCAGGCACACTTTTGGGCGGGACGAGGACTTGCAACGAACAGCGCGATCCGCAATCGGGCGCGGAATGCCCAACGTATTTTAATGCACCAACAGGGTATCAGCACTTTTAAACACCCAAAATTTTTGTCCCATAAAACTTACCGATGCGCTGAGGCCAGAGGCGCCCACAAAGGCAATGACATATTTGAACGGCAAATCGACAAAATTTCTATATTGGTGCAATATGTACAGCAAAGCTGAATTGGAGCCCACATTTATAAGCAATGCAATGCCATATAAAACCACAAATTTAACAAGACGTTTTTGGGAGCGATCCTTTTTTTTCCAGGTCCAAAATTTATTGAAAAAATAAGTCACGGTCATTCCGCACATAAATGAGATGCTTTTGGCCAATGCTTCGTTGCCAATGGTTTGGGACATTTTTTCGGGAAAGATATTAAGCAAGATAAAATAACTCAAAAAATCGACCGAAACGGCTAATAGACCAATAAGCGTGAATTTAACCAGTTGTTTTTTTAAAGGTGATATTTCTTTTAGTTTCATTATTTGTCCTTATTTTTCTGGTATTGGTGTTGTAATTTAACTATTTTAATGGGTGAGATTGCCTTTTGATGCGGTAAAATGTTTGCAAATATATTTAATCGATTTGTTTTATGAATTATTCCAGGTCGTCTTTTTTAAAGATGTTACCAATGCCGCGGCCAATTTTTTGTGCAGCTTCAATTCCTTTGCGCAACGGCTCGGGCGTAATATTGTCTTCATACCTTTCTGTGCTGAAATGTTGGTTGAATTGTTGCGGATAAATGACTATTCGGCTGTATTTTTCAAAATGATTTTCGAGTTTTGAGGGCAAATTTTCAAGCACATTCATATGGGAAGCCGTTCCTTTTCGCGCACAAACCAGTGTTATTAAATCATCTGCTTTTACAACTTTGGCGATGATAAAAAAATCATCCCAATCTTCAAAGTAAAAATGTGAAATTGAAGTTGTTAACTTGTTTCTATTTATCAGTTTATCCACATAAATTTGGGTGGTGTCGTTACAGCATAATAAAATGGGAATACTTAATTCTTGTGCCAATTTCACCATTTTTGTAAACCATTGATTAAATCCGTTTTCGTGTTCAGCCAAAGGCGGAATTATGATTACAATTCTTTTGTGCAGCACCAATGGTTTTTCAAAATGGCAAATAAAAGTGGTTTTATCGGTATTGTCTAAAATACTGTCCACTTTTTCGCCAATCAATTTGTCTATCAAACCTGCACGGTGCGGCCATCCCAAAACAATGATATCGGCCATAATTTCTCTTGAAATACGCGCTATGCCGCTTGCCCGGTTATGGTCTATGGTGGTAATAATATTCACTTTAATTTCTGATGCTGAAGCTTGTTTCACAAAGTCCTCGAGTTTGGTTCGGGCTTTCAGAATGTTTATTTCCGCTTCGTCATTATTGGAAACTACGGAAAGAATAGAAACTGGATTTGCAGATTTTTTATCCTTGATAAAAATAGAAAACTCCAACAGTTTTTCAATGCGCTCTATATTGGCGATTGGAATTAGAATATGTTCATTGGAAAATTCGTTTGATTTTTTGAGCGCAGAAGGATTGTCATCCATTTCAATGACAATTTTTTTGGCGGCCTTTTCTGTAGCAAAAGATGCCACAATACAAGTAACCAAAATAAGTATAATGGTTCCGTTCAAAATATTTTCATCTAAAATTTTGGCTTTGTAACCTACCAATATGATGGCAAGCGTGGCGGCTGCGTGGGAACTGCTAAGTCCAAATATGAGCTGACGTTCTGCTGTGGAATACCTGAAAACAAGTTGTGTAAAAAGTGCGGCAAACCATTTTCCGAATAATGCGACAACGGTAAGTGTTGCAGCCACAATAATGGCTGCAGGACCTTTTGTGAGAACACTTATGTCGACAATCATTCCAACAGATATCAGAAAAAATGGGATGAATAATGAATTTCCTATAAACTCTATCCTGTTCATCAATGCGGAAGAATGCGGAATTAGTTTGTTGAGCGCCAAACCGGCAACGAAAGCGCCAATAATTGGTTCAACACCTGCAACTTCGGCTAAAAATGCCGCAAAGAAAACAACGGCCAGCACAAAAATATAGTGCGAATGTTTTTCGCTTTCCAGTTTGCTGAAAAACCATTCTGCTATTTTTGGAATTATATAAAACATAATGGCAGAAAAAATTGCCAGGGAGATTCCCAACTTAATCCAAAAGTCCTGATTCAAATTTCCTTCGCTATTGCCAATGATCACGGCCAATATAATAAGTACGGCGGTATCTGTAAGTATGGTTCCCCCAACGGTAATGGCCACAGCCTGGTTTTTAGAAATTCCCAGTTTGCTTACAATGGGGTAAGCCACAAGCGTATGCGTTGCAAACATACTGGCGGTAAGCAAACTGGCATTAAAGTCGTATTCCAAAAAATAATAACAAACAGGAAAACCAATGGTTAATGGAATTATGAAGGTAAAAAAACCAAATAAAAGACTTTTGTTTCTGTTTGCCTTAAATTGGTTCATATCCAAATCAAGTCCTGCAATAAACATAATATACAGCAAACCGATGGTTGAAAAGAGGTCGACTGCCGAATTTTTTTCCAGAATATTCAAGCCATAAGGACCAATAATAACACCGGAAATAATTAAGCCAATAATTCCTGGAATATTTAATTTCCGGAGAAGAATTGGCGAGAGCAGGATAATAAGAAGAATCAACGAAAAAATTAACACCGGATTTCCCAGCGGCAATTGAAATTCGTGTATAAAATGGTCGAAAAAATCAGTCATTGTGTTGCTGGTCTTTTTTTATCTTAGATTGCCCTTAATTCGGAGTAAATATAAGTGATTTATGGATAATATAAATATATTTGAAAAAAGGCCCCGCTTTTTTACATTTTTTTAGGGATTTCCAAGTTCAATCTTCATCATAATATCGGTTTGGGGATCGTTACCCAACATAAAAATATGTTTGCTGAAGGCTTTAAACCCATTTTTTTCATAAAATTTTATGGCGCTTTTATTTTCTTCCCAAACGCCCAGCCAAACATAATTGACCGCTGCTTTTTTTGCGAGTTCTAGCGTTTTTTCAAACAGCATTTGTCCAATTTTTTTGCCCTGAAATTCATTTAGCACATAAATGCGTTCCAATTCGAGTGCTTGCGGATCTTTTAATTCAGTTTGGGCATCACCAAGATTTATTTTCAGATAGCCAACAGTTTGATTGTTTAGGTTTGCCAAATAAAATTGGGAGTTTGGATTGTTTACTTCACTTGCAATTTTTTCAAAAGTATATGCTTCTTCGGCATATTTAAGCATATTTTCTTCGGAATTGTTTTCGGTAAATTTCTCGAAAAAAGTTTGCCTGCCAATATTTAAAAGGAGCTCGGTATCTTTATGAGTTGCTTTTATTATTTCAAGGTTTTCCATTTGCCGGGAGAGTTATAATTTATTGTTTTTTCAGAAAAAAAATAATCAAAAAAGATGTTTTTGATTATTTGCCATAAACCAATTGAAACTTCGCCAAGGAAATCATAGATGCATTATGAAGCGTCACCGTATCTTTTTCTACGGAATAGTTCTCTGTATTTTCTAAAACTTGCAGTAACGCCTGTTCCGTTTCCATATATTCACAAAACATTTTTGTTGATCCTATTTTAGAAAATTTTATGTTGTTTCCTTCTGTAAGTTCGTAAAAGCCTTGGATATCATTGCAGCCACCATTTCCAAAAACGCGGCTATTTTCATTTTTCAACATCAAGTGCGGCGCGGTGTTTTGGTTTTTATCCAAAATTATTTTCTTGCCGTTTAAGGCAATAAGTTTCCAATATTTTTCAGAAATGGCATTGTCGAAGTACACTTTCTTTAATTGTTGCATTCCTTTTAAATCGCCTTCAATCCTGTTTCCGTCTGCATCTAATTTAAAAAGTATGTTTTCACCAACCAAAAACTGGTTGGTTGCTGTTTTTGAATTTGTATTTACCAAGGTTATTTTGGCACCTGCATCATCCCATTTAAAGGAACCGGTTTCCTTAAATGTTTCTTCATTTTTCCCCAAATATGTTGAAGACATTTCATAGGTTAAATTTGCATTTATCTTAATTTCAGTTTCAATACCGTCACAGTCAGCGCAAGGCAAAACGCCTTTGTAAACACCTGGCCAATCTAAGGAGGTTAAACTGTTGTCGGGCATTGCATTTTTTTCATTCTCTAAAGTTTGGGTGGATTTTCTGTTTGGATTGCAAGCAATTAGGATGGTGAAAAGAACTAAGGTTATGAATAGGAATTGTTTTTTCATTCTAGGTATTTTAAAATTTTTTAAATTCTTGTAATTTTATTATTCCGTTATTTTTTAGGCTTAATGTTTAATTTCGATATCTTGTTTTTAATTTTTACAAAACTGCTTTGTATTGATTTTTCTTTTTTCTCTTTATTGTCATCTTCTTGACTGCCAATTAATAAGGCAATGGGTTTTAAAGATTCAAATTCTTCGCAAATAACTTTTAACATTGCAACAAACGGCAAGAACAAAATCATCCCGGCAATTCCCCACACTGAAGCGCCAATAAGCAAACTTAAAATGGCGGCTAAGGCATTGATTTGCAAACTACTTCCCACAACTTTCGGACTCAAAAAGTTGCTTTCAATCAATTGGATGGCCCAAAATAACAAGGCAACCGCAAATGGAATCCACAAAGAATCGTGCGACATAAATGCATATAAAACAGGGATACTTGCTCCTAAAGTTGTGCCAACATAAGGAATAATGGACATTGCTGCGGCCAAAAATCCGAAAAGAAACGGACTGTCAACACCAATAATCCATAGCCCGATGCTATTGGCCAAACCTAAAATAATGATAAGAAGAATCATTCCGCTCAAATATTTCTGTCCAACTTTTTGCACCTTTTTAAACATATTTAAAGCAATTTCTCTTTTGTCAACAGGAGAAAACTTAATAAATGCACTGGTCAATCCTGTTCTGTAAATTAATAACAGAAAGGTATAAACAATGGTCGCTAAAAGACCGGCTAAAAAACTTGTGGTGGTGTAAAAGGTATTTTCCGCAACAGGGAACGCCACGTTTTTAAACCATTCTTTTAATTGTTCAATAATATAGTCTTGCTCTAAATCAGTTTCCAAATCAAAATGGTTATTGATATAAACAATAATATCTCTTAACAATCCCATAATTTTATCCTGAAAATCGGAAAGTTCATTTGGAAGATTGGTAATTTGGGATAAAAAAAAGAAAATTCCGCCTCCAATAATTAAAATCATCGCAAGCATAGAAAGAAAAGCGGCAAACATTTTATTGATTCCCCATATTTCCAGCTTTTTAGCCAAGGGGTACAGAATGAAGGAGATGAGCAAAGCAAAACCTAAAGGAATAAGAATGGTCCTGGCCAAAATTAAAATTGCAAAAATAGCAATAACTGTTGCGATGGCAAAAAACAGTTTTTGAAAGGAAATACTCATCTTATTGGGTTTAAAATTCAACGGCATAAATATCGGTTATTTTTACCGACATTTTAATTAAATATCATTGTTCTGCTAAATTTTTAAAAACAAACAGATTGTCCAGATGGAGCTTTAAAATTAAACTTATGCATTTTTTTCAATTCCATTGACGGCCTCTGCCTGATTGCAGAATTCAAAGGGTATTGGTTTATTATTTTTTCTGATTTGCTTTAACAATTTCTTTAATTGAAACGCCGTCAATCAATACATCTTTCAAAACGGCATCACCATTTTTGATGCTTACCAAAGCATAGGTTAGTTGGGTGGTGTCTTGCAATGATTTTGCGTAAATCTCTTCTGCATCAGAAGCTTTTGATTCTTCCATATAATAGCGGTCAAATGGAAAATAAATGGTCAGCTTGTTGGTTCCGTCATTAGAAACGGCACTCAATTTTGCTTTTAGAAAGTCTTGGTTATCTGTTGGTTTTTCTTTTGAAACCGATTTTATTTTTGCAAATCCGTTTTGGTCATTTTTAAGAAAAACATATACAATTTCTCCTGAAACCCAATCCTTTTCGTTATCAATTACGGAAACATTGTCTTTATAACCCAAAATGATGTATTTTCCTCTAAACGGATCAGTTGGGTCAATGGGCGCTGTGATAAATTTATAGTCGATTCCAGTTTCCAAAGTATCTTCTTTGTCAAAAATCATTTTGGCAGGAACATAGAGTTGCGCCAAGGCAACCAATATAAATACGGACAATAATAATTTCTTGCTACTCATTTGTTTTTCTTTTTTTAAGCATCCAGGAATTTGCCGCAAAGAACCCGACACCGACTGAAACAAACAGAATTCCTTTAAACACAAAACTTAAATCGGCATCAAAAAATCGGCAAATAACCAGTGCGGTGATAATGAGCAAGCCGAAGTTCAAAATCCCCAAATGGTCTTTTTTAGCGCCGTCTTTAATGGTGAGAATGCCAATGGCAAACACAAAAAAGTTGATGAGCACCACGGCAATTGATGAAGAAAGTCCGATAATAAAGGCTAAAATAAACAAAATGAAAACTGGCGCTACAGGTTTCATATCTCGTATGGACTTGTTTTTTAGTTGAAAGAGGAGCAATCCGCCAGCCAATAATGATAAAACCACCGCAGCGAAAAACTCTGGGCTAGTAATTACCTCATTGAACTGAAAATCGCGTTTTCTTAATGCATCCCAAAACCAGTCGAAACTGAGTGTCAGAAGCAAAATAATGGAGCCTAGTGTACCCAATATTTTATAGCCGTTGTTTCTTGTTTTTTGTTGTGCAAAAATAACTGAATTTCCAACCAAATAAAGCAATCCGAAAAGGCTGAAATAAGCAATATACATCAACGAACCAGTTTTGTCGGCCACGGTTCCCAAACTAATAATGATAGAAAGTGGCACGAGCCAATGATGGAAAACAACAAAATTGCTTTCAGGTTTTTTCTTGAACAACAAATAATAATGAGGCAAAACAGCCAATAACAATAACCAGTAAAAATAAGCTTCCGATTGTGGTTGCGACCAATATCCGGTTTCGCTCGCATAAAAAGTGATGCCAACAATGTAAAGCAATGAGGTAATGGAAGAATTCATCACATAAATCAATGGAAGGCAAAGAAGCATCCAAGTAAGCAAATAGGAACTAAGATCCCCAGGAATGTTATAAATCTGGCTTACAAGCGAAATGCTTGCGCCCACAGAAAAAAATAAGAAAGCCGCGCTACTTTCTCGCCAGGCAACGCTGTCTTGTTTTTTAATCAAGGTAAACAAGCAAAGAAGTTGGCCACCCACAAGCGGTAAAAGAGCAAAAAATGTTTTGGTTGTTTTGGAAAGCTCGTCCCAATTGTGGGCAATAATCATAATGATTCCAAGTCCGACCAAAATGGCACCCAAGATTCCAAAAATAATAAAAAGCCGGTTGGTTGAATCTTCTCCTTTTTTATGATAGAAATCACTTATTTTATCCGCCGTATTTTGCGAAATTACCTCCGCTTTTACAAGTTCTTGCAGGTCTTTTAGCATAAGAATTGTGTTGTGTTAATTTTTTTCAATAAAATTATAAATATCATTGATCACCTTTTCATCAACATTTCCTTTAATCATATATTCTTTTGGTTCTGAGGCGTTTTCGCCGTTCATAAATAAATGGTTCAGTGTTGGATAACTTATAAAACTGGCTTTTTTGTTGTTTTTCAAGGTGCTTTTCCACAATTCAAAATCTTCCATCGTTACTTGATAATCTCTTTCCCCCTGAAGAATTAGCATCGGAATTTTAACATTTTTAACCTCTTTTAAAGGATTATAATCCAAAACGGATTTCCAGTAATATCCCGATAAATTAAAAGGCAATTCCTCTTTTGGCGTATTAACGTTAAACGATTTTGAGGTGAGCACCGTGATTTGTTCTTTTATTTTTTTTGCGGCTTCCTGTAATTCCGGCGATGGATTTTGTTTGTACAAATAATCATATTGTTCCGCAATCAATTTTTCTAAAGGCCTGGCATTTCCTGCCAACAAAATGAGTTTTGAAATTTGCGCTGATTTCCCTGCGATTCTGGGCATTAAATTGGCGCCCAAACTGTGTCCCAACAAAATAATTTCATAAGCTGCATATTGGTCATTTTCCTTAAAATATGTTATAATATTGACGATATCGTTGGTAACTTCATCATCAATGGTGCTTTTGTCGTTAAAACTTTCCGGATTTGTGAGCGTTTTCTTATCGAACCGATAAGAGGCAATTCCTTTTTGGTACAAACTTTCGGCAATGTCTTTAAAAGGCTTGTTTTCATAAATGGTTTCGTCTCGGTCTTGAGGTCCGGAACCGTGCACAAAAATCACTAATTTTTTCAGATTATTTTTTTCCGGAATTAAGATGGTTCCTTTTAAAGTGATGTTATCGCTTTTGATGTTGAGGTCACTTCCCAGTAGGTTTTTTTTATTGAATTCTCTATGAGGCGAAAAGAAAAAACCCATAATTTTATTGGCTTCATTAAGGGTTATTTTAATGTCCAATTTCATTTTTTCAAAATCCGCATAATAAAAATAGGTGCTGTTTTCGTTATTGATTTCAATGATATTGTTAAATTTCCCTAATTGATTTTCCAATTGTTGCTCTGTCGTTTTTAACAATGCTGAAGAAATTTTGCTTTTTACGCTTTCATCAAAAAATGCATAGGCTTTTTCGTAATTTTTTTCCTGAAGCAATAATTTTATAAATACTTCTCCTGTTTCTTTGTGTTGATTTTGGGCAAAAGACAGCAATGAAATAAATAAAAAGGCACTTGTGACAAGGTTTTTCATTTTGATTTGATAAATTAAGCCTATAAATTTAAGATTTAAATTTGCAAGTACAATATCAATATTAAATTAAGGCAAAAAATGGTAATTGCCAAAAACCTGTGCCAGCAGTAATCCATTATTTCTAATGAATTTTTTTATGTTACCGACTTTATGATTATTATTCCAATTATGATTGAAAAAGGTGAAATTAATTGGAAATAAATTGGTTTTAAAATATTTGCGCATTTATTTGAAAAATTATGGTGTAATTTTCTAGGAACAAAATAAAGGACAAAAGAAGTAATGAGCATAAACCAGCCAAATAACTTAAAAAAATCAGGGTATTTTGAATAATCTGAAAATACAATTAAGGCAATTGCGGGTATCATTCTCAAAGTTATTTCTGTATAATTTATTAAATTTGTGCTTCCGGCTTTTCTTAAAGTCTCTCTAGCCGTTTTCGGCCTAATTAGCATAATTATGCCAACACAGATGAAAAATATCCCGAAAGCAATTAATGTCCATTTTGCAATTCCAATTATCATAATTTTATAAATGTTCTTTGTTGATTTTGGGCAAATGACAGCAATGTAATGAATAAAAATGCACTTGCGACTAGGTTTTTCATTTTGAATGAATCATTTTAGTCTATAAATTTAATCCATTTTCAATATTCATTGATAATTCGCCAATAAGTTTTGCCATTGGAGCACCATCAATTACATCGTGGTCTACAAGAATTGACATATTAAGCATTTCTCTAATCTCAATCCTGTCATCAATTACAGATGGCTTCTTAATTATAGAACTTATTCCAAAACAAATAGGGTGAACTGAAATTGGAATAAACCATCCATTTACTTTTCCCATCATTCCAATTGAGGTAATCGCTACATTTCCCATTTTCTTATAAGCCAATTTTGGATGCTTCAATAAAAATTTCCAAAAATAATTTCTGAGAAATCTTGGGAGTGAATAATATATCTTCTCTAATTGTCGCGTTTTTTTATGAAGCACCATATCTTTTTCAGAAAATTCCTTAATTTTTGCTTCGTTAATTTGCTTTGTTATAAATTCAATACTTGCCTCATTTGCTTTTTCAATAATCAAAGGAATTGGCACTTTTATGCCTTTTATATCTTTCTCTACAACAATAGAGACATTTATATCGTCAAATATTATCAGTTTATTTTTCCCAATCAAGTACGAGCTTGAGGTTTCATATTTCTTTATAGTGCTGCAAATTGCACTTATGAGCCAAGCATTAAATGAAATTTTATAGCGATGGCCCATATTATACTCCCTAATTTTATTTCTGGTTTCTGTAACATCAACTTCAACCAATCCGGTTATATGATGTTTCCGCTTTCCAATTTCGCAAACATCAATGGTGGCAATTCTTGAATCTGGAAATTTCTGTATTTTATACTTTGTCATTTATGTAGGTCTTATTAAGTGTACAACGATTCGAATAAGCACAATATCCGACTGCACTTATTAGTGCAAATTTCAAGAAAGTTAAAGCGTTTGGTGGCATATACAAAGGGTTAAACCCATTAATTTTTAGCTATTTGGGCTATATTTTTAAACATTGACAGCATTTCTGGTTTTCTCTCCTATGGCTAATTTATACATTTTTGAAAAAAAACAATTATCTTTTTTTTGACGTTTTCCGGAAGATCGTGCTCAATGTTTTCGTAGGTTTCAATCGTTGAGTTGACACCTTCATTCACATAAATATTCTTACAATTTTCCCATCGAAAAGGAAGCATTTCTTTTCCTATCAACTCATAAATCAACTCCCTTTCATTGGGGTCAAAGGCATCTTCATAAGGAACGGCATCATTTTCATCCATTCCTCCCATAAAATAAAATTGAGGTGTATTTGTAAATTCGGCCTTCTGAAATTCTTTATTAAAAAGAACTTTAAAATCATTTGTGCCTAACGGGTAATTTAGTGATTTACCGGCAATACTGTCTAAAGGCAATGCCAATAATCCATTTAAGCCTCCTGCCGCAACGGCAAATATTTTGTCAGGGTGAATGAGTGTGAATCTGTTGGCAAAAGTACCGGAAGCGGAAAAACCAGTAATGAAAAATTTGGTTTGGATATTATAACCTGAAAGGGTAAGTTTTTTTCTGGCGTCTTCAACCATTGCCAAAAGTTGCAGGTCAATTCTTTCCAGTGGACTGTTCTTTTGGCAAATAACGTCACGATCTAATGAATGAGTGTATGTTTTCCATTCGGTTCGTGACCTCGGAAAAACTGGAACCAAAAGCGGGTATTTTAATTTTTGAGCAACATAATTTCCGATATAGAAATCTTTTCCTGCAGTTCTTTCTGCTTTATCAATATGTTTTTTCAGGTCATCGTCGGCAAATCCTGAATTATTTGGTTCTACAATTAGGGTCGATTTTTTATAAAGCGATGTGCCTTCCGGAATAAACAGAAAATATGGATAATTAAAGCCATCCCCAGGAACTGAATCCACAAACAACAGTTCCCCTTTTTGATTGCTGTCACAAGCACAAAGCGCAATAATTAGCGTGAGAATAATTGAGAATTTATTTATCATATTTTTCTATTTGAATCCATTATAATGGCTTCTCACTAAATTAATTGCCGTGTTTTATAAAAAATTTATTTAATATTTCCGATAATTTTTTGGGTTCTTCAATCGCAGGGCAGTGTCCGGTTTCCGGTATAATGTGCAGCTCTTTTGTTTCGGACGATAAAGCTGTAAGCGCATTGTAAATTAATTCCGCGTGTCCAAGTCCTACAACAAAATCTTGGTCTCCCTGGATAACCACAGTTGGGGTATTGATCAAGGCCAATTCTTTTTCGATATCAATATTGTTATAAGATGGATTATTACGAAATGCCCGATTCACTATTTCTGCTTTTTCTCCAACTTCTGAAAATTCTTCTTCAGTATATTTCATCAATTTCATTAACGCGGTATCCTGCAATACATCTTTAAATGAAATAATTTTTGTGGTATCCGCAAAATAAGCATTAAATCCAAGCTTCGATGGCACTTCGTGTTTCATCCAATTTACATCGGTATGAAAGTGCTCAAAATTGCTGTTTTTAATGCGATTCAGTTCACTAATTATAAATTTGAGTTCACTTCTTTTTGAATCGGAAATAGTTGTTTGCAATAATTCATTTGCTCTATTAATTTCATAATCTATTAAAGAATGGTTTTGGTAGTGGCTATTGACTTTACCATCGATACAAGCATAGGAATTAATTTTTCCCTGATGTTCTAACATATATAAAAACCCATACATTCCTCCCCAGGAACTTCCCATTAGATTAACATTTTTTTTATTGTATCTATTCATTAAACTGTCAATCACAATATCTAAATCCTGAATATATTGCGCGACCTGAAGCCTGGTTGTATCAGTACACTTCAATGATTTTCCACATCCGCGCTGGTCAAGGTATGCAATCAGGAAATTATCTTCCAGTCCCGGCCCCATAAGTTTTATGTCGATACCCGAATAGCCGCCTGGGCCTCCGTGCAGGTTAATTATAATTGGTTTATTGACATTTCCTCTCATCCTAAGATAAAGCTCTGATTCAGGTACTTTTATCATTAGTTCTTCATCAATATTAGGGTTTTTCCTTTCTGTTGGGTCACAAGAAACAAAACCCAAAGAGCTTATAAAAAAGAGCGCCAAGAAAATAATATTTCGCATATTAAATTTTTTTTAATGTTGAAAATATGACAAGGTCAGAAGTCCTAAAACAATCCATATATTTTAAAACAATTCACTTGTTTTCAAGTTTATTTTTAATTTTCCAATGATTTTATGTTGTATTTAATTTCAGTAATTTCCAATTTCAACCAGGTCCAGTCACCTTCATCTAGTTTCCAGGTAGCTGTTAATTTTACTGGTATTTTTACACCATTCATAATAGCGTATTCCTGTACGTTAATTATCCATTCGTAACGTTTCGCATCTGGTTCGTTGCCTTTGTGCCTAAAGGCACTGAATTTTATAAAGTCGCCTTGTTTGTTAAAATAAAAAGTTCCTGTGCCTTTTGTTCCCTTGTAATCCATTGTTGCTTTTGCCGATAAGGCATCAATTGCTTCCCAACTAATGTAGGGGCTTAATACGGCTGACGGAAACCAGACTATCTCACCTAAAAAGCGTTGCAGCGTCCCTTCATCTACTTTGGGTCCCTTTGCATTTACAACATTTATTGCGGAAAATAATTTTATTTGCATTTCCCCTTTGCCATCAATAAATTTATCACGTCCTGTTATTTTTATAAAAGGAGGCATATTCATCATAACTATCCATACAAAACCAGGTTTTTCTATTGTAAAATATTGTTCTGCAGTCGCATTATTCCATTTTTCTTGCCCGATTTTCAATTTCATTTTGGCTTTTTGAGTCAACCAAACAGTATTTGCTTTTTCTTTACCAATAATCCCCGATATTTTCAACCAATTTGCGACCGGTATTGGCAGTTCAGAAAGTTGTTCTGATGTAATTTTTGTCGTTTCAAAACCCTCTGCCTGCCCCATAATTTGTGCTATTTCATTTGATACTTTCTTGTTGAAAATAACCAAAGACAGTGAAAAGAAGGCAACAATCAAAATTATTGCGTTGGGAATCATTGCAAATTTCGCATCTTTCCAGACTGAAATGGCCAACGAGGCAGAAAGAAAAACAGCAAGAATTGCCAGAAGGCTCCACCATTGGAATTTTGCAAAATAGGCAATGCCGGAAATGATAAACAACACAAAAACAAATAGCCAAATTAAACCGGCGCTTTTTGAAATATTTGCTGAAAGTTGCTGAATATTAGCTAAGTCAAATGCTTTAACAAACCCCAGCAAGTGTATTGCCCCGTGTAAGAATATTATTGTTAAAAATAGGTATTTCAAGTATTTAGAATTTTACTTTTTGATTATCATTTTATGAATATCAAATCATTAATTTCTGTTTTTTTGACAGATATGTCTTTTCTCAAAATAAGCTGACCATTTTTTGTTATTTATTTCAAATTGATTAGCCAATTCGCGAGTCGTTTTTATAGTTTTATCTGCCCAAAAATAAAGTTAGAAAACAGGAGATTGAAAAAATGGTTGTTTAAAATCTCTACTTTATTTTCGTGCGATTGTGGTTTTGGCACCATCCATTTGCCCCGTAGCCAAGCTCTTTTTCGCCCTCACAACGACATTTCTAAAATATAAATTTTTGTTATTTTATGCAACTTTTTCCCCTATGTATTTCTTAATTTTTTGCTTATGGTATTTTAAATACAATAAAATGCGCGTTATTCGTCCAGACTCCTTTGCATTCCTTATTTGTTGTTGAATGATAAGGATGCTGCCTTTATTCTTACTGTCTTCAAATTTACAAAAAACTGTCATTTGGAGCGCTGAACCTCCACTTTTGCCAAACCTCTTTTTATGATTGCGTTTTTCCTATTTTAGTTCGTAACTGCTTTTAGCCCAACAATAGAACAAATTAAAGTGGTCATAAAAAGCAGTCGCAAAAAGGTTGCGGGTTCTTTAAACACAAGAATCCCGATTAAAACAGTGCCAACTGCTCCAATTCCCGTCCATACGGCATAAGCAGTTCCAATTGGCAAAGTTTGAGTTGCTTTAACTAAAAGCCCCATACTTATGGTAAGCGCAACCAAGAAACCTGCATACCATAAATACATTTCGTTTCCTGTGGTTTCTTTCGCTTTTCCCAAACAGAAGGCAAAAGCAACTTCAAATAAGCCCGCAATAATTAAAACAATCCAATTCATTTTTCTATATTTTTTGAAGCAAAGGTCGGAAATTGCATTGAGGGAGAATTTTTCAAATGCTAAAAAATGAATATTGTTCTAATTTTTTTTTGAACGCAATTGGGTTCTATCCAAATAAGAGGAGATTTTTTCTTATTGCACTTATCGAGTTAGTTTGGGAAGGCCTTTTAAAAGCTCTTTAAAATGGTTTTCGGGTTTTGGGAAGTGGTGAAAAATTAGCCGTTTTTCTGGTTTGATTTGTTATTGTGCGGCTTATCAAGTTATTTAGAAAATTAATTTCGCATTTTTTTCAAATTGTAAAAAAACGATGAATGCTGATTTTGAAATCCTCCATAATTTAAATCCATTATAATTTGGTTACACTAAATAAAATTACAAATTGCTATATTTATAAAAAATTTAAAAATATTGTATAGATTTTTTTATTACCGATCTAACTAAAAAGCCACAACCAAAATGTCCGAACATAAATTCACCAACAGCCTTATACAAGAAACAAGTCCGTACTTGTTGCAACACGCACACAATCCCGTAAATTGGCACGCATGGAATAAAGAAACGTTGGCGCTTGCCAAAAAAGAAAACAAATTGCTTTTAATTTCGGTGGGTTATTCTTCCTGCCATTGGTGCCACGTGATGGAACACGAAAGTTTTGAAAATGAAGAAGTGGCCGCAGTGATGAATAAATATTTTATCAATATAAAAGTCGATCGGGAAGAGCGTCCGGATGTAGATCAAGTGTATTTGAACGCCATACAATTAATTACCGGCCGAGGCGGCTGGCCTCTAAACTGCGTGGCTTTGCCCGATGGAAGACCCATTTGGGGAGGCACTTATTTCCCCAAAGAGAATTGGATAAGCGCATTGGAGCAATTGGCGAAATTGTATGAAGAAACTCCGGAAAAAGCCATTGAATATGCCGAAAGATTAACCGAAGGTGTAAGAAATTCGGATTTGGTTTCATTAAACCAAAACCAAATTGAATTTTCCCAAGCAGATTTGGAAAGATCCGTGAATGAATGGACACAAAATATGGATCTGGATTTGGGCGGAAGAAAAGGAGCGCCTAAATTTCCGATGCCAAACAATTACCAGTTTTTGATGAAATACGCTGTTCGTTCGGGTGATAATGAAATATTGGATTACGTAAATACTTCCCTCACTAAAATGGCTTATGGCGGAATTTACGATCAAATTGGTGGCGGGTTTTCAAGATATTCTGTCGATGCAAAATGGCACGTGCCACATTTTGAGAAAATGTTGTATGATAACGGACAATTGGTGAGTTTGTATGCGGAAGCCTACCAANNNNATTATGTGTTGATCCGTAAAAACAGCGATGACGAAATTGCCAAAAAACACGCAATTTCAGTTACAGAACTCGAAAATAACGTGGCTTCCTGGCAAAAAAGATTGCTGAAAGAACGCGCCAAAAAAGAACGGCCAAGGCTCGATGATAAATCGCTGACTTCCTGGAATGCCTTAATGTTGAAAGGTTATGTGAATGCTTATTCGGTTTTTAATGAACAAAGGTTTCTTGATGCAGCCATAAAAAATGCTACATTTATTTATGCCAAACAAATTCAGGAAGACGGAAACTTAAACCACAGTTATAAAAATGGAGAAAGCACCATTAATGGTTATTTGGAAGATTATGCCACGGTAATTGACGCTTATATATCTTTGTATGAAGCCGCATTTAATGAAACTTGGCTCAGTGCCGCCAAGCAATTGGCAGATTATGCTTTCGATCATTTTTTCCATGTTGATCGCGTTATGTTTTATTTTACTTCAAATAAGGATGCCGATTTAATTGCACGCAAAATGGAAATTGAAGACAATGTAATGCCAGCTTCAAACTCCATAATGGCAAATAATTTGTTTAAATTGGGCCATTATTATTCCAACAGTTATTACTTAAAAGTGAGCGAACAAATGTTGCAAAATGTCATAGAAAATGCCCAAAAATATGGCTCAGGATATTCCAATTGGCTGCAATTGCTTTCAAATTTTGTCGGGGAATTTTATGAAATTGCCATTTCTGGAAAAGATGCTTTGCATCGACTAAAAGAAATTAACGAACAGTATATTCCAAACAAATTAATTGCGGGTAGCACTAAAAAAAGCAATATTCATTTATTGAAAGATCGTTTTAATGAAGTTGAAACCCTTATGTATGTTTGCGTAAATTCGGCTTGTCAGTTACCCGAAAAGGAAGCGAAAAAAGTATTGTCTCAAATAAAAATCAAATTCTAAAAATGAAAGCTTTACAAATTTTCTTTGTTGCTTTGGTGGCGTTTGAACATATTTATTTTATGATTTTAGAAATGTTTTATTGGGACAAATCAAAAGGTTTAAAAGCATTCGGACAAACATTAGAAGCCGCAAAAAGTTCAAAAACATTGGCCAAGAATCAGGGTTTGTACAACGGATTTTTGGCTGCCGGACTTATTTGGGCAATTGTAAATAAAAACAATTTTGAAGCTTTGGCCATTTTCTTTTTAAGCTGTGTGGCGATTGCAGGTATTTTTGGAGCGTACACCACAAAAAATATAAAACTTTTTTATGTGCAGGCTTTACCTGCAATTATAGGATTAATATTACTTTTGATTTAATCTGATTTAATCGCAATAAAAAATATATTGCTAAAGACAAAAACGTTTGGCAAATAATTTAAATACACCATCTATGAAACCACAATTTAACAATTGCGCAATTGCTTTTATGCTTTTCTTGAGTATTTCAGGATATTGTCAAAAGACAGATAGTGAGCAAACTTTGGTGCACAGAACAAGCATAACCACGTTCGACCTTCGCTCAAAAGAATTGGTGGGAAGCATTTATATTAATGAGGTCTTTCTTCCCGCAAAACTTTCTAACAGTCAAGATCAATATTTAATAAGATATGATGCATATCAGGATGAGATGGAAATCGAAAAAAATGGAAATCCCTATCATTTATCAAAAAATTTGAACTATTCCATATATTTTGAAGGGATAAATAAAACATATCAAGTTTATAATTATTTAAACAACAAAGAAACAGTTCCCGGTTTCTTTGTTGTTCTTTTTAATGGCGATAATATTTCTTTGCTTATTAAAGAAAAAATTAAATTTTATGATGAAGTTAAAGCCAAAACAGGATACGACAAATATAAACCACCTACACTAAAAAGAGTTGCGGATGAATTTTACATTGGTTTTAAAAACAGATCTGCTAAAGAGTTTCCTAATAAGAAAAAAGATATTTTAGCATTATTTGCGAGTAAAGCCGAAGAAATTGGCACTTATATGAATGCTAACAAATTGGGATTTAAAAGCCAGGAAGATTTACTTCAAATATTTAGGTATTACGATACTTTAAAATAATTAGCAACCTCTTAAACTCTCGTTATAATATTGGTTACTAATATTTTAAGTTATGTTAGTTTTAAGTTGAGAATTGATTTTTGATGCCAGATATCTAATAATTCAAATTTAAAAAATGGAAATTTCAGTTTCCGTAGTAAACAATTCCAGAAATTTTATTCCTTTGCTTGAATTCCCCTTCTTATTCAATTTCGGACTCCAAACGGCGATGCTGTATTTATGCGGTAAAATGGCTACAATACCGCCGCCAACACCACTTTTCCCTGGCAAACCCACTTTAAATGAAAATTCTCCGGCTTCATCATAAAATCCGCACGTTTGCATAATGGCATTCACACGTTTAGACTTGCTGATGCTAATCACTCTTTCATTTGTAAACGGATTAACGCCATAAGCCGCCAAAAAAAGAAAAGTGCCCGAAAGTTCTTTACAAGTCATTTCAATAGAACATAAATTGAAATAAAAATCGAGCACCACTTCAATATCATTTTTTATGTTTCCGAAGGACTTCATCAAATTGATTAAAGCCGCGTTTCTGTGACCCGTTAATTTCTCCGATTCTGCAATTCTCGGACAGTAATTTATTTCGGGATTTCCAGAAATGTTTCTAACAAATTCAATAAAATCCTCTTTCGGATTTTTAAGATGGCTTACCAAAATATCGGAAATTACCAAAGCGCCGGAATTTATAAGTGGATTTCTTGGAATTCCCTTGTTAAACTCAAGCTGAAACAGCGAATTAAATGAAGTTCCAGAAGGTTCTACACCTACCCTTTCCCATAATTTTTCCCCTTCCTGTTTGTACGCCAATACCAAGGCCAAAACTTTGGCAATGCTTTGAATGGAAAATTTTTCCTCAGCGTCGCCAAACTGGTAATGCTGATGATTGATGGTGGTTAAATGAACGCCAAATTTTGCGGGATCCACATTGCCCAATTCTGGAATATACGTTGCCACTTTGCCAAAATCCTCGGTTTTATTTAACTGCCTGTTTATTTTTGAAAATATTTTATGATAGTTCATTTTTTATGTTGAAAGCTGTAAAGTTAAAAAGCGGGACGACCAGAGGTAAACCCTAATTTTTGATTATTGTCAAAGTTGCAAGTGCTAAAATTAAAAGCAAAAGAAGCAAATAAATTGCAAAGTTCACAAAAAAAGATTCCTGGATAATTAAATTTTTATTTAACCTATAACTGCTTTTATTGTTTTCCGTTCATTATCACTTCAAAGAAAAAAATACCGCCAGCTTCCAATTCTAAGCATTGACAGTCATTATAAAAGTGAAATCTTGGATTCCCTGTTTTTGTTTACAATTTCCTACTTCTGTTTCACCTGTTTGTAATAGTTATTATTTAACAATTATCAAGGAAACTGCTTATTCTTCTAACTTTTCTGTTTTCAAAAGCAAAGATG
>DPCK01000039.1:0-74320 GCA_003516285.1 Lutibacter sp.
ACATTTTTTTCACTTGAATAAATTGTATATTGCAATGCTTTATGGGAACTAAGAATTTGTATCGGATAATGGCGGTTGGAATGTTTTTCATTTCCGGATTTTTTTATGCACAGAACATAAATATTGCAGAAGAAAACAGCTTAAAATTTCAAACCCATTTTTTTGAAGCCTTAAAGCAAAAAGCCATAAAAAATTATGGAAAAGCCATTGAAAACTTGGAATTGTGCAATGAAATAGAGGCTGCAAATATTGCTGTTCTTTTTGAATTATCAAAAAACCATTTGGAGTTAAACAATTATTTTGAGGCAGAATTATTTATTGATAAAGCCTTGCAACAAGAACCTGAAAACAGGTATTTGTTACAGCATAAAGTGGCTGTTTTAAAAGCCCAGCGAAATTTTATCAAAGCGATTGAAGTTCAAAAAAAAATTGTTCAACTTCAGCCGAAAGAATCCGAAGAATTGGTGTTTCTTTACATCCAAAATCAAAATTTTGTAGAGGCGGAAGCATTGATTGCAAAAATGGAGGAAAATGCGATGGCAACATTGCGTTTAAAATCGTTCAAAACTTTTCTTGAAAACCGAAAAGCAGCGCAACAATATATTAATAAACCTGTTAATGCTTCAATTGAAAATAAAGACATTGAAACATTAAAAAAATTATATTCAGAAAAAAAGGAATATAAAATAGTGCAGGAAATTTTGATTCAAGAAGATAAAGAATTGCTTTTTGAACAGGTTTATGCTGACAGCAAAGAGGCATTGGAATTATTTCCGGAGCAGCCATTTTTATATAAAATGAATGGTTTGGCGCTAAATAGGCTGGGAAAATATAATGAAGCAATCGCCGTTTTAAGTATTGGCATTGATTTTGTTATCGATAACAGCGCAATGGAAGCCGATTTTTACGAACAACTTTCCATAAGTTATGAAAAGTTGGGAAACAAAAGTGAAGCAATAAAATACAAACAAAGATCCGCTGCGTTAAGAAAATAAAAATATACGATGAAGCATTATTTTAAAATAGCGATATTGATGTTGCTTGCACTTTCTTCGTGCAAAAGCAAAAAAAGTTTGACAAATATGGACGGTATTGAAGATATTTCCACAAAAAAAATAATAAGCAATCACTACGATAATACTTTCAATCAGAAAACGGTGAACGCCAATTTAAACGCTAAATATTCCGACAATAAAATGTCAACTTCTGTCAATATCAAACTTCGCATTGATATGGATAAAACAATTTGGATGAGCGCCACAAAATTAGGATTTCCATTGGCGAAACTTAAAATTACGCCAGACAGGGTGAGCTATTACGAAAAATTAAAAGGCACTTATTATGATGGAGACTTTACAATGTTAAGTAAATGGCTTGGAACAGAGTTGGATTATCAAAAAGTTCAAAATATTTTGTTGGGTCAAGCGATTTTGAATTTAAAAAAGGAAAAATATGATTCTAAAATAGATAATAGATTGTACCAATTATCACCAATAAAGGAAAATGAACTATTTGGCATTTTGTTTTTTTTGAATCCGGATAATTTTAAACTAAACAGACAAGAAATTACCAATACAGAAAAGCAACAACTTCTTTCTGTTTCCTACGCAAACTATAAAAACATTAAGGGAGAGCAATTCCCTGAAAATATTAATATTAGAGCCACGGATCACAATAATTTAACCACTATAAATATTGAATATAAGACGGTTGAATTTAATGAAGAATTAACGTTTCCTTTTGAGATTCCATCTGGATACAAAGAAATTAGTTTAAAATAATGCAGTTCAAATTTAAGTACCTTTTTATTTTTTTAGCACTTTTAACAAGTGTTGGAATTTCGGCTCAAAACACAAAGCGCGAAAATTTAGAAGCGCGAAGGGCCCAAATTCAAAAAGACATAGTTTATATCAACGGCTTGCTGTCCACCACAAAAAAAACGGAAAAAAATTTATTGGTTGAGGTGAAGGATTTAACTGATAAAATCAAAAAAAGGGAAGAATTAATAACAGTCATTTCCCACGAATCTTCTGAACTCGGAAATGAAATTTATACAAACCAACTTGAAATTAACAAAAACCAGCGAAATTTAGAAGCGCTGAAAAAAGACTATGCACAAATGATTTTTAAATCGTACAAAAGCAAGTCCCAAAACAGCCGAATTATGTTTTTGCTTTCGTCCGAAAATTTTTATCAGGGTTATAAACGCTTTCAGTATATGAAACAATATTCCAGTTTCAGAAAAAATCAGGGAGAAGAAATTCAACGAAAAACCATAGAAATTCAGGCTTTAACAGATACATTAATTTCAAAAAAGAAGCAAAAACAAGAACTTTTGGAAGCAAAAAAGCAAGAGCAAACTGTTATTCAAAAAGAAAAAAAGGAACAAGAAGTATTATTGAAGCAAGTAAAGGACAAGGAAAATAAATACAAAAGGCAAATTACACAATTTCAAAAAGAAGAAAGAAAGATTGATGCCCAAATAGATAAAATAATTAGAGACGCCATCGCGGCTTCCAATAAAAACACCTCAAAACCTACATCCACAACCTTTACACTTACGGCCGAAGCAAAGGAATTGGCCACAAAATTCACTTCTAACAAAGGGCAATTGCCCTGGCCAGTTGAAAAAGGATTTGTTTCAACCTATTACGGAAAACAACCACACCCTGTTGTAAAAACAGCCACCATACAAAGCAATGGCGTTAGAATTACCACAGACGGCGGCAGTAAAGCGCGCGCAGTTTTTGAAGGAACAGTTTTGTCGGTTCAAGTATTGGGCGGTAACTTAAAAGCTGTATTACTTCAGCACGGGGATTATATTTCGGTTTATAAAAATTTGGAAAACGTATTTGTGCACGTTGGCCAAAAAGTAAAAACCAAAGAAGAAATCGGCACTATTTTTACTGATAAAATTACAGGAAAAACAATTTTGGGATTTGTGTTGTCCCGAAACGTAACTACAGAAGATCCCGCTTCCTGGATTTATAAGATGTGATTTTAGATTGATTGTGTTTTGCAAATACTTAAGATGACGTTCGGCTTCTAATAACTAACCATTAATCCAACTTATAACATTTAACCAATAACGAAAATTTATCCAATAAACAACGCCTTCAATTCATCAGCATCAGTAGGTTTCATTTTTCCGGATAGGATTAAGCTTAATTGCTTGCGGCGCAAAGCACCTTCATAACGTTCTTTTTCAAGCTCAGTTTCAGGTTCCAATTTCGGAACAGTTATGGGTTTTCCCAATTTGTCAACCGCCACAAAAGTGTATATGCCCTCATTTACTTTTGAACGCTTTTGAGATTCGCGATCTTCAATCCATACATCCACATAAATTTCCATAGAAGATTTAAAAGCCCTTGAAACTTTGGCTTCAATAGTCACCACGCTGCCCACAGGAATAGCGTTGTTGAATGCCACGTGGTTTACCGATGCGGTTACTACAATGCTGTGCGAATGACGGCGAGCTGCAATGCTGCAAGCCCTGTCCATACGGGCCAACAACTCACCTCCAAATAAATTTCCCAATGGATTGCTTTCTCCCGGTAACACAATATCGGTTAAAATGGTTAAAGATTCTTTAGGTGTTTTTGCCATAGTTGTTTTAATTTTTTAGCAAGAGAGTGCTATTTTATGCAAGAAAAAGTTTCTGTATAAATTGCAGATTAGTATTCTTTAACCAAAAGCCAAGCGTCTTGAGACTCCGTTTTATGAATGATGCGCATTTTGTTTATCGCTTCTTCTTCGCTGGTAAAACTTTCGAAAGCAACTTGGGTTAAATTCCACTTATTTACACCCAAAATTTTGGCATTGTACCCTTTTTCAAGCAATTGCTGCAATTTTTTCTCTGCATTTTCAGGTGTTCTGAAAGCGCCGGCGATAATGTGGTAATTATAAGTTTCTTTGATGACATTTAAAGTAATCGCAGGCAACGGATTGGCAATCACAAAAGTAGCTTCCTGTATGGTTTTTTCAACTTTCTTTTGTTGCTGCTCGGCTTGGGCGACTAAACTGTTGTATTCCTTTTTTTGGTATTCGTTCCAGCCAACTGTGCCTAAAGCAAAAAGAATTGCAGCAGTTGCCGCGTATTTAATAAAGATAGGTGTTTTTCGTTTGGTTTCTTCCGTTAAAAATGGTTCAAGCTGCTTAATTTTTTCTTTGTAAACAACTCGTTTTATTGCCGGTGAAACATAAGAACCCAACCCAAAGGAGGAAGACAAATAGTTAAGGGAATTGGAAGGCTCAAAAATGAGTTTGCGTTCTTTATTTAATTTAAACGATCCAATATTCTCCAATTCAAGCACTTCAACATTCATCAGAAGTTTCCATTCAACGACTTCTTTTTCAATAACTTCTAATGCTTCCGAATAGGAAATATTTTTGGAGGCAGCCACATAGTTTACCAGCAATCCGTCATTATTTTGCAAATGGGAATTGAAAGTCAGCTGTTTGGAAGGCGGATAAAAAGTGTGGGTAAAATGATTCACTTTTGCCGAAATTTCATTNNAATTTTTATTAACAATAATTTTATATATTGACGCTCAAATTGTTAAAATATGCTTGAAGAAGATTTACTGTACGTATTGGCGTTGCAGCGCGTAAAAGGTATTGGTGACATTAACGCAAAAAAGTTAATTGCTCACTGCGGAAGCGCAAAAAACGTATTCAAAGAAAAGCGAAGAAACATCGAAGACATTTTTGGCTTTGGTACACTTTCTGTAAAAAATTTATTTGATAAAGACAATTTAATTGAAGCCGAAGAAGAACTGAAATACATTCAGGAAAACAATATTGAAACGCTCTTTTTTACCGATAAAGATTATCCGGAAAGACTCAAACATTGCATAGATGGTCCAATTCTCCTATTTAAAGAAGGGAATATTGATTTAAATACCGGCCCAATCATCAGCATTGTGGGAACACGCCAGATTACGAGTTACGGAAGGGATTTTTGCGAAAAATTGATAGCGGATTTAAAAGAATTCAATCCAATAATTGTGAGCGGTTTTGCCTATGGTATTGATATTTGTGCACATAAAGCCGCACTAAAAAACGAACTTCAAACCATTGGCGTTTTGGCGCACGGATTTGAAGAAGTGTATCCGAAAATTCATAAAAAGTACATTTCTGAAATTCATAAAAACGGCGGATTTCTGACAGAATTTTGGCAAAATGACCAACCGCTTCGCGAAAATTTTTTAAAACGAAATCGGATTGTCGCGGGAATGTCTGAAGCCACCATCATTATTGAATCGGCAGAAAAAGGCGGTTCTTTGGTCACTGCAGATATTGCGAATTCTTACAGCAGGGATGTGTTTGCAGTTCCCGGAAGAAGTACCGATACGTACAGCAAAGGATGCAATGATTTAATTAAACATAATAAGGCTACTATTTTAACTTCCGCAAAAGATTTAGTAGAAATGATGAATTGGGAAAGTCCGAAAAATGTAAAGAAACCCATTCAAAAGCAACTTTTTGTTGAATTGACNNTTAAACTGCAAATTGCCCATTCACCAAACCACTTCATTATTGTTTAATTTGGAAATGAAAGGGATGGTAAAACCTTTGCCGGGGAAATTGTATGAAGCGATTTAGTGGTTATTGCGTAACATTAAAATAACTTTAAAATCTTTGGCAAAAGAGTCAATTTGTGCTAAAATATGTACTTTTGCAACTTAATTTTAAGTATGATTAAAATACCCCAACAAGCAAAAGCGCTTATTTTTGATTTGGATGGCACCATCGCCAACACAATGCCAAATCATTTTATATCTTGGAGAAAAGCTGTTTCACCTTACGGAATAGACTTTAATGCTACGTTATTTATGGAATTGACAGGAATGCCAAGAACGGCAACCATTGAAAAACTGAACGAAATGTTTGGCGCCAAGATGAATCCTGAGATTGTTGGAAAAGTGAAGGAAGACCATTTTAAAACCTTGGTAAATTTAACTGAAGAAATTGAAATGGTTACTGATGTTATTAGAAAATACCATAAAGTTTTACCGATGTCAATTGGAACCGGAAGCACTAAAAATGGTGCTAAAAAAACCTTGGAAGTCATTGGTTTTGAAAATTATTTCGACATTGTTATTACTGCCGATGATATTATTAATCACAAACCGCATCCCGAAACTTTTTTAAAATGCGCTGAATTAATGGGCATTAAACCACAAGATTGCGTGGTTTTTGAAGATGGCATATTGGGAATAAATGCCGCTCAAGACGCCGGAATGATGGTGATTGATGTAAATGATTATTTTAAAGTTGAGTTTGAAGTATAAGATAAAAAATGCAGAATGAAAGTGAAATAATAATAAAAAAATCGCCTAAAAAATTAATTTCAGGCGATTTTTGAATTTTAAGAATAAAGCTATTCGCTTAATTTTTTAAAGTCACTTCAGTACGTCTGTTGTTATGACGACCAGCAGCTGTTTTATTTGTGTCAATTGGTTTGCTTTCTCCAAAGCCTACCGTTGTCAATCTATCAGCATTGATTCCGTTTGAGATTAAATAATCTCTAACAGCAGCAGCTCTTCTTTCAGACAATAATTGGTTTGATTTGTCTGAACCTACGTAATCCGTATGACCTGCAATTACAAAATCAGCTTGTGGATAATCTTTAAATATCGCTGTCATTGATTTTAAAATATCAATTGATTCTTTATGGAAAGTTGCTTTTCCTGTATCAAACAAAATAGTTCTTGCATACTCATTCAATGTGGCCATCACCTCAACAGTTGGGGCTACCGGACAACCATTATTTGAAGCTGGACCTGCAACAGTAGGACATTTGTCTACATTGTCTAATACACCATCACTATCAGTATCTGGCCAAGGACAACCTTTATTGTCAGCTGGACCTGCAACAGTTGGACAAGCATCGTCTTTATCAACAACACCATCACCATCTGTATCTGGACAACCTTTGTTTGCTTTTGTTCCTTTTTCATTTGGACAAGCATCATCTTTATCGGCGATTCCATCACCATCAGCATCTGGACAACCGTTTAAAGCGGCCAAACCAAATACCGTAGGACAATCGTCTTTTGAATCTTCAACACCATCACCGTCAGTATCAGGACAACCGTTAAATGCAGCCAAACCAAATACCGTAGGACAAGCATCATCTTTGTCGAAAATACCGTCACCATCAGTGTCAGTTCCACCGAATTTTAATACAAGCCCAACAGAATGTTGAAAATGCTGTAAAATATTTACATTGTCAAATACGTGTTTGTATTTTGACTCAACATTTAATCCAATATTGTCATTGAACCAAAGATTAAATCCGGCACCACCATTAAATGTAGCTGTTCCAAATTTATCTAACCAAGTGTAACCTCCACCAACTAAAACGTAAGGATCAAACCAAGAAGTTTGCCCAATTGCATTATTAATGTCAAACTTTAAAGCACCGTCTAAACCAAAATACATTAAATCGTCAACACTATTGTCACCCATTTTGGAAATTTTGTTCAAAGTTCCTGCTGCTTCTAGCGTAAAGCCATCAGCTAAATATTTACCGACAGAAATTTTAGATACTGCAGGAAGAATATTGTAATGGTCGCCTGCATTGAAAAATTCATCACCCCAGCCACCGTAACCACCGTTAGGAATGTTTACGTTTGTAGGGTAAAAGTCAACTGCGTTTACGCCAATGCCTATTGCCCAAGGATTGTTTTTGTCTTGTGCGTTTGCATTGCTTAAACCAGTAATCAGAAATAAAGCCAGAATGGCAACTTTTAAATGTTTCATTTTTTATAAAAATTAATTAATATTCTTTGTTTAATTATCTGCAAAGATAATATATTAAAGCTTCAGACATAAAAAAATCAAACAAAAAGCAACAGAATATATTGATTTTAGGAGTTTTTTTGTTTAATATTTAAATAATGCTAAATTGTAATCATATATATATATTGAGTTTTTCTTAAAAAGAATTAATCATAATAATTATCGAAAATTGATCAAAAAACAAAACAAAAAATCGCCTAAAAAATTAATTCTTAGGCGATTAATATTGTTAAAATTAAAAGTTATTTAGACTTACTCAGCTAATTTTACTTCAGTACGTCTGTTGTTTGCTTTACCTGCGGCAGTGTCATTCGTATCAACAGGTTTGCTCTCTCCAAATGCTTTTGTTGTTAATCTATTTGGATTGATACCATTTGTAACGAAATAATCTCTAACGGCGTTTGCTCTTTTTTCAGACAACACTTGGTTATAAGCATCAGATCCATCGCTATCTGTATGACCTTCAATGATAAAATCAGCGTCTGGGTATTCTTTTAATATTGTTGTCATCGGCTGCAAAACAGCATAGGATTCTTTTTTGAATGACCATTTATCGTAATCAAATAAAATAGTTCTTCCATACTCATTCAATTCATTCATAATCTCAACAGTTGGCAACACTGGGCAACCATAATTAGATGCAGGACCTTTAACCTCAACACATCTGTCAATTAAATCAATTACGCCATCACCATCAGTGTCTTTGAATGGACAACCTGCATTGGTTTTTGGACCAAATACATCTGGACAAGCGTCATCTTTATCTGGAGTGCCATCACCATCTCTGTCTGGACAACCATGCAATATTTTTAAACCAAAAACATCTGGACATTTATCCATTTTATCTGGAATTCCATCTCCGTCTGTATCTGGGCAACCATGAAATTCAGCCAAACCTGCAACATCTGGACATTCGTCTCTACAATCTGCAACGCCATCGCCATCTTTNNCCAACTGAATATTGCATCATTTCAAAATCAACTGGCGTATTTACTTTTTTATAAGCTCCAGTAACGTTTATTCCAACGTGGTCATTAAACCAAGCGTTAATACCTGCTCCCGCATTAAAACCTAAACCATTTTCGGAACCTACCCAGCTTTCACTTCCTCCAACGAATAAGAAAGGATCAAACCAACCTGATTTCCCAAAGGCATTGTTCAAAGCATATTTTGCATTTAAATCTATCCCTACAAATGTAGCATCCGCGCCTGTTCCCCAAGGTCTGCTAATTTCATTAACAGCACCTGCTAACTCTAAGCTAAATCCTTTTCCTAAATATCTTCCAAGTGACATTTTAGGACCTATAGTAATATCTGAATCTCCACCTTTAACGTCGATTGCGTTTGCTCCAAACGTTAGTAACCATGGATTTTGTGTGTCCTGAGCATTAGTAGTGCCGTAGGATACAATTAATAACAAAGCCATAAAGGCAATTTTTACTTGTTTCATTTTTAGTAAGTTTAAATTTAATGTTCTTTTTTCGCAATAAAGAAAGCCATAAAGACTATCCAATTGCTAACAAAAATACAAAAATATATTGAAAACAATGATGTTTTACAATTTTTCTATATAACATTGAGTAATTTACCAATTTTAATGAATGCAATTATTGCTTTTTCCAATTGTTCAGCGGTGTGCGCAGCTGAAAGTTGCACCCTAATTCTTGCTTTTCCTTTTGGTACCACCGGGTAAAAGAAACCGATTACATATATACCTTCTTCCAACAACATATTGGCCATATCTTGTGACAGCTTGGCATCGTAGAGCATTACTGGCACAATTGCCGAGTCTCCTTTTACGATATCAAACCCCGCTTTTATCATCCCTTTTTTAAAA
Source organism: Lutibacter sp. (assembly GCA_003516285.1). Lineage (GTDB taxonomy): Bacteria > Bacteroidota > Bacteroidia > Flavobacteriales > Flavobacteriaceae > Lutibacter. Next base: position 9,644 of record DPCK01000039.1, read on the forward strand.
TAGTTGGTATTCCATTCCAACTTATCTCTTAAAGTAGTGTCTTTTGAAATCATTTCAAATACTTTTAAAGAAGCGCCCACAATTGCAGGAGCCAATGAGTTTGAGAACAAATAAGGTCTTGAGCGCTGACGCAACAATTCAATAATTTCCTTTTTCCCGGTTGTGTAACCGCCCATAGCGCCGCCAAGTGCTTTTCCAAGAGTCCCTGTTACAATGTCAACGCGGCCCATTACATTTTTTAACTCTAAAGTTCCACGTCCTGTTTTTCCAATAAAACCTGCTGCGTGACATTCATCTACCATCACCAAGGCATCATATTTATCGGCTAAATCACAAATTTTATCGAGTTGAGCCACAACGCCATCCATAGAAAAAACACCGTCGGTGGCTATTAATTTGAATCGGTGATTCTTTTTTCTGGCTTCAATAAGCTGTGATTCAAGTGATTCCATATCATTATTTTCATAGCGATATCGTGCAGCTTTACACAAACGAACTCCGTCAATAATTGAAGCGTGGTTTAAAGAATCTGAAATAATGGCGTCTTCATCTGATAAAAGTGGTTCAAAAACGCCTCCGTTTGCATCAAAAGCGGCAGCATATAAAATAGTGTCTTCCGTTTTATAAAATTCGGCAATTTTTTGCTCCAATTGTTTGTGAATATCTTGTGTTCCGCAAATAAAACGAACCGAAGACATCCCATAACCGTGACTATCTAAAGCGTCTTTTGCGGCTTGAATGACTTCTGGATTGTTTGACAATCCCAAATAATTATTGGCGCAAAAATTAATGACTTCCTGCCCAGTGCTAATTTTTATGACCGCATCTTGCGATGATGTAATCACGCGTTCAGATTTATATAATCCTGCATCTTTAATATCTTGCAGTTCCTTTTGTAAATGTTGTTGTATTTTGCCGTACATATTGTTTATTTTTTTACAAATTTATGCTAATTTAAACTTCTTCAATTAAAATTTCATCGGTAATATAAACCAATAATTTTTTTTCGACACTGAAATTTAAATTTTCCAATGCGGTTGCGTAGCTGTTAATTTGTTGTTTATGTTTTTCATCATATTTTCCGGTTTTATAATCGATGATTGTAACGTTGTTTTCATTAAAAATCAACCGATCCGGAATTACTGTCTGCTTGTCTAAAGTACTTATTTCCCGTTCGGTGAAAACCATATTATTTTGATCAAAATAAGGAGTAAGTTGCTGGTGATTTGTGATTTTTTTTAGAATATTGATGAGTTCATTTTGCTCTTCAACAGTAATTTCACCTTTAAATAAATACCGGTTTATGACTTCTTCAATATCGTTTTCTGTTTTAATTTTGGACAGCATTTCGTGCAGTAAATTCCCGTAAAGTCTGGCTTTTTCCTGATCGGAATCCCAAAGCAAGGACGAATTGGCAACAATGGAAATTTGGTGGTTTTTCCAAGAATTTCCAATAAAATTTTGCTGAGTTGTGATGTTGCTTTCTTCTTTTTCTAAAAAAGACATACGCATCGAATTTCCAAAACTGTATTCCTTTTTTTCCGGATTCCACAGCCCAATTTTCTTTAAATATTGGACAAACAAATCCGAAGTGTTTTTGATGGAATCCGAATCTTTACCGCCAGTTTTGTCTTCGGTAATTACATATAATTGTTCTACAGCCCTTGTTAACGTTACATACAACAAATTAAAATTGTCCAATTCCAATTCTTCCTTGCGTTGATCAAATAACTGTCTTCCTTGCTCACCTATGTAATTTAACTTGTCGCCATAATTTAAAAAAACCTGTTTGATATCGCCCAATTGGTCATCTGAATACCAAACCTTCGGATTTATTTGTCGGTAAACTTCAATGTCATAAGGAAAAATAACCACCTGAAATTCCAGTCCTTTTGCTTTATGGATGGTCATAATTCTTACCGCATTTTCCGCTTCAGGCGCAACAATGCTAAACTTGTCTTTTTTTAATTCCCAGAATTCTAAAAACGCGCCTGTTGAAACTTTTTTCTTTTGCTGAAATTCAAAAACAACATCCAAAAAGAATTGAATGTTTGAATCGGAATCCGGAGCCAAATTAAAACCTCTAATGATGTATTCAACACTTTCATAAAACGGCATCTGATGGAATTCATTCAAATTAAAATGAAGTCCGTATTTTTTTAATCCCACAAAAAATTCATCACTTGATAAATTAATAGACCGACCTAAAAAATGGTGCTTTTCTTTCTCCAATTTAAAATATTCATACAAAAAATACAGCAATTTAATTTTGTATTCTTTGTAGGAAGGATTTTCGATCACATACAATAAGTTGATGATGAAGTTTATTTTTTCGTTATTTTTCAGCAATAAAGTTTCCGAAGAAATGATTTCAATGCCGTTTTCCGATAAATATTTTGCCACGGCAATTCCCTGATCTTTTTTCCGAACCAACACACAAACGTCATTTTTTTTAAAGGAAGGATCTAAATTTTGAATAATTTCGGTCACTTTTTTTGGATAAACTAGTGTTTTATCTTCCTCCTCATCATTTTTTTCAACAAAAGAAACTTGCACATAACCGCCGTTTTTTTTGCTAATTTTTTGGATATTTCCTTCAAGAAATAAATCTCGGTAGCTTGGATTGGTTAAAAATTGGGCGCTGTTCTTAAAAAACGCATTGTTGAAATCGATAATTTCCGAATAGCTTCTGAAATTGGTTTCCAAATTTTGCAGTACTTTTTCAACGTAAAACGGATTGTTATTTTTGTGTTTTTCTTCTGAAGAAAGTGCAATAAACTGTTCCGATTTCCCGCCTCTCCAACGATAAATCGATTGTTTTGCATCGCCAACCAACAACAATTTTCCCTGTTCGCCAAGTTCATTTTCCGAAGAAATGGCGTGATCAATGAGCGGTATCAAATTTTGCCACTGCAATTGTGAAGTATCCTGCATTTCATCAATAAAATAATAGCGAAATTTTTCACCTAGCCGTTCATAAATAAATGGCGCAGGTTCATTTTTAATGGTGTCGCCAATAAGTTGGTTAAACTCGGCATTTAACAAAATGTTATTTTCTGACTTTATTTCCTGAAGTGCATTGTTGATATAATTTAAAACCGCCAACGGAATTAAACCCTCCACAATTAAATTATTTAAAACATAGCGAGGATATTTTTCTGCATATAATTTTTTGGATTCAAAATATAATTCCTTTAAAACGGAAGTGATACTCTCAATAATTTGCTTGGAATTTGCACTGCATTTTGCCGTATAGAAATTTTTATTTTCTTCAATTGTGGTATTTAATCGGCCTTCAAATTTCAACTCATCGGCTTTTAAATAATTGAGTTTGGTGAGTTTTTTAAAATGATTCGGAAGATCGCCGTAAGAAAATTCATTGTGTTCAAGTCCATTTTCATCAATAATTTTTAGTGCTTTTTCTCCAATCATTAAAAAATCGGCTTCAAGCAGTTTATTTTCTTTTTGAAGTTTTTCCTTCAACAGTGTAAATTCATCAATAGAAATTTTTTGGAGCGATTTTAAATTCGTCGCATCGGTTTCATTCAGAATAATTTTGGCAAATGATTTCAATTCGAGTGAAATGTCCCACGCTTTGTCGTCTTCCAGTTTTTGCAGCGAATAATTCACCAGCAAATCGGTTAATTTTTTGTCACTGCCAATTTTAGAAATCACCACATCAACCGCTTCATTTAACAAGCTTTCAGCATCCATTTCAACTTCAAAATTTAAGGGAAGGTGCAAATCGTAGGCAAAAGTTCGGATTAATTTGTGGGTAAAACTATCGATGGTCATAATGCCAAATGCAGAATAATTTTGCAATATGGCGTTTAAAATGGCTTTCGATTTGCTAAAAATAACGGTTTCCGATAAATTGGTTTCCTCGCAAATCACTTTAAGCATATCATTTTTTTCTTCCTTTGAAAAGGAATGCAAATTCTCAATCACACGCGCTTTCATTTCACCGGCAGCTTTATTGGTGAATGTTACCGCCAATATTTGCTGAAATTTATAGGTGTTGTCGCTGGTTAAAATAATTTTTAGATATTCTTTAACCAAGGTAAATGTTTTTCCGCTGCCTGCAGAGGCGCTATATACTTGAAATGAAGTTGATTTTTGCACGTGTAATTTTTATTGCAAATTAGCATTTTAAACGCAAAAAGCCGAACATAATGTTCGGCTTTTTAACATCTTATGAACTTTTTAAATTCTATTCACCCTTTTTATGGCTTTTGAAAAATCTTCTAAATCGTTGTTGTTTAAAATTAAATGAATGGATTCGTTGGTTACTTTTTCAACATTGTCTAAAGGAAAACCAAGTCCGATTACCAATCTTTTTAATACGTCTGCTTCCTCTTTTGAAGCCTCACCATCAGCGAAAACCATCGTTGCCAAATCATACAAATGCTCAATGCGTTCATCATAGCCGTGAGGCGTGGCTTGAGAATAATCATTCGGATTTTCAAGTATTTCCTTATATTTTTCTTCTAAAATGTGAAATCTTCTTGCGAGTCTTTTCAATAATTTTTCTTCGCCTTCGGTAATTACGTCATCGGCCAAAGCCAATCGTACAATACTGGCAAAATGCGCGATGTTTCTTTTTTGTTCCCCGCTTAAATTATAATCCGATAATGCCATTTTTCTAATTTTTAACCGCAAATATAGATAAATGAATAAAATATCTGCCGAAAAAAAATCATAAATTTAAGAGGTGTGTTTAATTGGATTCACTTTTTTGATCACATTTTTAAAATCCTCAATATCTGGTTCTTTTAAAAAAAATCTGATGGCTTCTTTCACAATTTGTCTTACATTTTCGACGGGGAAACCCAATCCCAACGCAATTTTGTCCATAGTCGTGGTTTTATCTATGGTCGGATTTCTGTCTAAAAACAACATTTTTGTCAAATCATATAAACGTTCCAGGCGTTCATCATAACTATCGGGAGAAATTGCTTCAAAATTGGCAGGATTTTTTAAAATGGCATCAAACTCGCTTTTTGTAATATCCAGTCTGCTAGCCAATCTTTCCAATAATTTAAATTCAGCATCATTAATTCTGTGATCAAGCAAGGCTAATTTCACAATTGAAGCAAAATGTCCTTTGTTTTGCTCGTGCAACCGGGTTGGGTATAAATCTGAAATTGACATAACGGTTCCTTTTTTATTTATTCCCTATAAATTTAATAATTTTTGCTGAATTTTTCTTCATTTTTTTTAAAATGCTACCTTTGGCAAAATTTGCAAATTTGAGCAAACAAGCTATTGTTAAAATTTACGGACAAATTGTTGAAGAAAAACAGTTGGTTCAATTACTGTTAAAGGAAAATCACCATTTTCAAATTTCGAATTTGGTTGGGTCTTCATTGTCTTTTATTATTGCGGAAAGTTTTAAAAAAATTGAAAAACCATTTTTGTTGATTTTTAATGATAAGGAAGAAGCTGCCTATTATTTAAACGATTTGGAGCAACTTTTAACCGATAAAGATGTGCTTTTTTATCCGGGTTCCTACCGCAGGCCATATCAAATCGAAGAAACCGACAACGCCAATGTGTTGTTGCGCTCAGAAGTTTTAAACCGCATAAATTCCCGCAAAAAACCGGCAATAATTGTCACCTATCCCGAGGCGCTTTTTGAACAAGTGGTCACCAAAGCGGAATTGAACAGAAACACACTAAAAATTTCTGTCGATGATAAATTGAGTCTGGATTTTGTGAACGAAGTGCTGTTTGAATACCATTTTAACAGGGTTGATTTTGTGAGTGAACCAGGCGAATTTTCGGTTCGAGGCGGAATTATTGACGTTTTTTCTTTTTCAAATGACGAACCTTACCGCATCGAATTTTTTGGTGATGAAGTGGAAAGTATCCGGACTTTTGATGTTGAAACACAACTTTCTACTGAAAAAATCAATAAAATCAGCGTTATGCCCAATGTTGAAAATAAAGCATTGACCGAAAAAAGAGACAGTTTTTTAAAATATATTTCTGATAAAACGGTAGTTTTTACCAAAGATTTAAACCTGCTTTTTAATACATTGGACAATCTCTTCGGAAAAGCGGAAAATGCTTTTAAAGATTTAAATTCGGCTTTAAATCACGCAAAACCAAACGAACTTTTTTGTGACGGCGACCTCATCAAAAAACAATTACAGGATTTTTCTTTGGTTGAAATTGTGAATGCAAGGATTTCAAAAGACGATTCAAAATCAAATAACGTTGTGGTTTTCAACACAAAACCGCAGCCTTCATTCAACAAACAATTCGATTTACTGATTGAAAATTTTCATCAAAACAGCGAAAACGGATTTTCAAATTACCTGTTTTGCGATTCACAAAAACAGGCCGATCGTTTTAAAGATATTTTTAGCGATTTGGACAAGGAATTAGAATACACAACGCTCGTTTTTCCTTTGTTTCAGGGATTTATTGACATTGAAAATAAATTGGTTTGCTATACCGACCATCAAATTTTTGAGCGTTATCACAAATTCAGATTAAAAAACGGCTACGCAAAAAAGCAAACCATCACTTTAAAGGAATTGACCAATCTTGAAATTGGCGATTATGTAACACATATTGATCACGGAATAGGAAAGTTTGGCGGACTTCAAAAAATTGATGTTGAAGGAAAACAGCAGGAAGCCATTAAATTAATTTATGGCGATCGTGATATTTTATACATCAGCATTCATTCGTTGCATAAAATTGCAAAATACAACGGCAAAGACGGCACCGCGCCAAAATTGCATAAGTTGGGTTCCGGCGCCTGGAAAGCTTTAAAACAAAAAACCAAATCGCGCATACGGCATATTGCCTTTAATTTAATTGAATTGTATGCGAAACGAAAAATGCAAAAAGGTTTTGCATTTCGTCCCGACAGTTATTTGCAACACGAACTTGAAGCCAGCTTTTTGTATGAAGACACGCCTGATCAATCTTCTTCAACCCAAGATGTGAAAAATGATATGGAAAATGAACGGCCAATGGACCGTTTGGTTTGTGGGGATGTGGGCTTCGGAAAAACAGAAATTGCCATCAGGGCGGCATTTAAAGCGGTTGATAACGGTAAACAGGTTGCTGTTTTGGTGCCAACCACCATTTTGGCTTTTCAGCATTTTAAAACCTTTGGCGAGCGCTTAAAAGATTTTCCCGTAACCGTGGAATATTTGAATCGATTTAGAACTGCAACACAGCGAAAAGCTGTTTTAAAAGGATTGGAAGATGGTTCTGTGGATATTGTAATCGGAACGCACCAATTGACAAATTCAGCCATAAAATATAAAGATTTGGGTTTGTTGATTGTTGATGAAGAGCAAAAATTTGGCGTGGCCGTTAAGGATAAATTGAAAACTTTAAAAGAAAATATTGACACCTTAACGCTTACCGCAACGCCAATTCCTAGAACCTTGCAGTTTTCGTTGATGGCCGCACGCGATTTATCGGTCATCAACACACCACCGCCAAATCGTGTTCCCATTGAAAGTAATGTGATTCGTTTTAGCGAAGAAGTGATTCGAGATGCGATTCGCTATGAAATTCAGCGGGGCGGACAAGTATTTTTTATTCATAACCGCATTGAAAACATCAAAGAAGTTGCCGGAATGTTGCAAAGATTGGTTCCTGATGCTAAAATTGGGATTGGACACGGACAAATGGAAGGCAAAAAACTGGAAGGTTTGATGCTTGGTTTTATCAACAATGAATTTGATGTGTTGGTTTCCACAACCATCGTTGAAAGCGGTTTGGACGTGCCAAATGCAAACACCATTTTCATCAACAATGCCAACAATTTCGGACTGTCCGATTTGCATCAAATGCGCGGACGCGTTGGGCGATCGAACAAAAAAGCGTTTTGCTATTTTATTACGCCGCCTTACCATATGATGACCGATGATGCCCGAAAACGCATTCAGGCCATTGAATTATTTACGGAGTTGGGCAGCGGCATTCAAATTGCGATGAAAGATCTGGAAATTCGCGGTGCGGGTGATTTATTGGGTGGCGAACAAAGCGGATTCATCAACGATATCGGTTTTGAAACCTATCAAAAAATATTGAATGAAACCATTGAGGAATTGAAGGAAAATGAGTTCAAAGAATTGTATAAAGACAGTGATGAAAAACCAAAAGACTATGTAAAAGATATTCAGATTGATACCGATTTTGAAATTCTTTTTCCGGATGACTATATCAATGTGATTTCTGAAAGATTGAATTTATACACCAAATTAAGCGAACTTATAACCGAAGATGAACTGCAAAAATTTGAATTGGAATTGATTGACCGATTTGGCGAATTTCCTTTTCAAGTGGCAGATTTGTTAAACAGCATGCGTCTAAAATGGATTGCAAAATCATTGGGACTTGAACGCCTTATTCTGAAAAAACATAAAATGATTGGTTACTTTGTTGCCAATCAGCAGAGTTCTTTTTACCAAACGCCAGTTTTTACCAAAGTTTTGCAATTTGTTCAGCAAAATCAACTCGGTTGTACCCTAAAAGAAAAAGAAACAAAAAACGGATTGCGCTTGTTGTTGACTTTTGATAAAATTTCTTCGATAAACAAAGCTTTGGCAACGCTTCAAAAAATATAAATTTTGAAAAATCAACACTTAAAACACGTTTTAGAACTTAATATTGCGATACTTTTAATTAGCACTTCAGGTGTTTTGGGCAAATTTATTTCCCTGTCGCCACCGGTGACCATTTGGTTTCGCTGTGTTTTTGCCGTTATTATTTTAGGTGTTTATTGCCGGTATAACAAAATTGATTTAAAAATTTATGGGAAAAGAGATTTTAAAGCTATTTTCCTGAGCTCCCTGCTTTTTGGCGCACATTGGGTTACTTATTTTTATGCGCTGCAACTTTCAAATGTTGCCATCGGAATGTTGAGTTTATTTACGTATCCCGTAATTACCGCTTTGCTGGAGCCGTTGTTTTTTAAAACAACATTGAATAAAATGCATATTTTGTTGGGGATTATTGCGCTCATCGGTATTTATTTTTTAGCTCCAGAATTTAATTTGGAAAGCAATATTACCAAAGGCGTCCTTTTCGGATTGTTGTCTTCTGTGTTTTATGCCATCAGAAATATTATGATGAAACAAAAAGTCGCCCAATATCAGGGCTCTATGCTTATGTTTTATCAAATGCTTATTGTTTCATTGGTTTTATGGCCGGTGCTTTTTCTGTTTGAGGTTCAGCCAACTTCAGGGGATTGGATGGCGATTATCGCTTTGGCATTGTTTACAACCGCAGTTGGTCATACGCTTTTTGTGAAAAGTTTCAAAAATTTCTCCATTGGAACCGCAAGTATAATGAGCAGTGTTCAGCCTGTATATGGCGTTTTTTTCGGATTGTTTTTTTTGAATGAAATTCCTTCTCAAAATACTTTAATAGGAGGATTCTTGATTCTTTCAACCGTAGTTATAGAAAGTGTTCAATCAAATAAAAGAAAATAATATGGAATTTTTTAGAATTATTGACAAACAAGTTAGCGAGGAGCAAATTCAAAATAAAATACATCCACAAAGTATTGCAGACTTTACGCAAACGATGATGTTTCTGGAAAATATCGGAAATAATTTTATGAGTTTAACACTTTGGGGTGAATTTAACATCAGTTACGATAAAATAAATGGCGGTGTTCGGTTTGCTTTATTGGATTGTCCGAATGCATTAACTTGGACAATTACCAATGGTTTTCCGCCCGAAAATAACAAAATAGTTTTGCATTGCACCATTAACAGAATCCAAAAACCTATTGAATTTATTGAAGAAATTGAAGAGTTTTTAGAGGAATGGGAAGATGGTTTGAATCGAACTTTTTAATTTTTAAACTTTTTTAAGCTTATCATTTTAATGCCCTTAAACTTTTTAAAGGCTATCTATAACTAAAATAGTTCCCTGCATATTATTTCGTTATTCATTATTGGTTAAAACATCAACAAAAAATCATTTTGGCGAAAAATGTGTGAATTGTGTAAGGTATATATAGAATCGTGTAACTCATTCTTGATTGATATACATAGCTTTGTCACCAAATGAAAATGCTGGGATAAACCTATAAAAAAAATATTTGGTCCCCTTAATAAATTAACCTTATAAACATAACTATTAATGAAAAAAATTATTTTAAGTCTATTATTATTTGCTGCTATAATGGCAAACGCGCAAGAAAAGGAATACAATCAATGGTCTGTTGAGGCTGAAGCAGGTGTTCACAAACCAGCCGAACCTTTCGCTCCAGGGTATTTCACTTCAACTCCAGACCTATGGCAAGGTGGTCTTGGTGTACGATATATGATGAATGAGAAATTTGGTATTAAATTAGATGCCGGATATAACAGTATTGAAAATCACGATGATAGTCGTGCCTTTGAAACCAAATATTTCAGAACCAGTTTACAAGGAGTTGTAAATTTAGGTAATGTGCTTGATTTCAGAAGTTTCACAAACACTTTCAACCTATTGGCACACGGTGGTATGGGATATTCTAAGAATACACCTAAATCTCCAAACGATTTTGACAAAGGTGACCAAATGTTGAATTTGATCGTTGGCCTTACGCCTCAAATAAAATTGAGTAACAATATTGCACTTACAGGTGATTTAAGTATGGTTAATCACATCCGACAATCTGTTTCTTGGGATGGAACACAAGCTTTAAACAGTAGAGGTCTTAACGGTAAGCATATGTTAGTTAACGCTTCTGTTGGTTTAACTTTTTACTTAGGTCAAAAAGCCGTTCACGCTGACTGGTATTCAGAAGAAGATGTTATTATGAGTAAATTGGATTCTTTAGATCAAAGACTGTCTAAAGTGGAATCTGATATGATGGACAGCGACAATGATGGAATTGCAAACTATTTAGATCAAGAACCTAATACAGTTGCCAATGCTTTAGTTGATTCAAAAGGTCGTGCTGTTGATGTAAACAACGATGGAATTCCTGATACAATGTTAGCGCCTTTAGACGCTCGTTATGGAAATAATGGCGCACAAGGAGGCGACTTTATAAAAGAATTTATGAACANNTTTAACCGCACGTGGTGCTGGTGAAGATGCTTCAGTTGACAAAAATTCAGCTGCTGCACGTCAATTGGTTCGTCGTGTGACTTTAAAATTGAAATAATAGTTAATACTACTTAATTAAATAAAATCCCCTTTGTTTTAAAACATTGGGGATTTTTTATTTTTTGCAGGCAAATATATTACAGTTTGCTTCTAAATTTTAAAAATCCTGACAAAAGATTATACTTCTGAAAAAGTGTGAATTATACAAAGTATTGTTACAATTGTGTAACTAATTCTTAATTGAGGCGCATAACTTTGTTCTCTAAACAAAACTCTAGGAATCTCCAATCAGCATCATCTAATTGGGACCTAAATTAATTAACTTTAAAATAAAAACAATAGATGAAAAAAATTATTTTTAGCCTATTATTATTAGTTGCTGTTACAGCAAACGCTCAAGACAAAAATAATCCTTGGGCAATAGGCATTGGCGTAAACGCCGTAGATTTTTACCCTGTTCATAATACTGAATATGGTGGTTGGTTTGACGAATTTTTCAATGCAGGCGGCCATTACAATATTCTTCCTGCAGTATCTAAAATTTCTGTCGGTAAATATTTGGCGAATGGCTTTACGCTAGAAGCAGCAGGAACTTTGAACAAAATTTCCAAAATGGGAGATTATCGTGTTGACGATTTGATGTACATTGGCGCAGATGCTGCTTTAAAGTACAGTCTTAACAACATCATTGGAGAAACTGCTTGGTTTGATCCTTATGTTTCCGTTGGTGGTGGTTACACTTGGTTAGATAAACTTGGAACAGGTACCGTTAATGTTGGTGGTGGTATTAATTTTTGGTTCAGTGATAATGTTGGATTAAACGTTGAATCAAAATACAAACACGTATTTGACAACTCTCCTATTTTACAACATTTTCAACATTCTGTTGGGCTTGTATTAAAATTCGGTGGAACTGACACTGATGGTGACGGTATTTTCGACAAAGATGATGCTTGTCCTACGGTATTTGGTTTGGCTGCATTTAACGGTTGTCCTGATACTGACGGTGATGGTGTTGAAGATTCAAAAGACGATTGTCCTACGGTATTTGGTTTGGCCGCTTTAAACGGTTGTCCAGATGCTGATGGTGATGGAATCGCCGATAAAGATGATGCTTGTCCAAATGAAAAAGGAACAAAAGCAAACAAAGGTTGTCCAGATACAGATGGTGATGGTGTTGTTGATAAAGACGATGCTTGTCCAACTGTTGCAGGTCCAGCTGACAATAAAGGTTGTCCTTGGCCAGATACTGATAGTGATGGTGTATTAGACAATGTAGACAAATGTCCTACTGTTGCGGGTCCAGCTTCAAATAATGGCTGTCCGGTAGCCCCAACTGTTGAGGTTATGGCCACATTGAATGAGTACGCAAGAACTATTTTGTTTGATACAGGAAAAGCAACTTTCCACAAAGAATCAATTGATATTTTAAAATCAATGACTGCAATCTTTAAAGATTATCCACAAGCTGATTTTGTAATTGCAGGTCATACTGATAGTGTAGGTTCAACAACTTCAAACCAATTATTGTCTGAAAGAAGAGCATCGGCTGTTAGAGATTATTTAATCTCAAACGGTATCAATGCTGACAGATTGACAACGGTAGGTTTTGGGGAAAGCAAACCTATTGACACAAATAAAACAGCTGCGGGCCGTCATAACAATAGACGTACTGAAGTGACTTTAAAAAAATAAGCTTTAATTTATAAAAGTGAAAATCGCCTGAAATTAATTTTTTAGGCGATTTCTTTTGGAAATATTGATCATAATTTTTGAATCCCTAAGGCAAAGCCGAAGGTTGAAATTTAATATTATTAAAATAGTTAAGTAAAAGCCATTTCAATTGAAATGGCTTTTATATTTTTATAGAGAATAAAAAAATTAGATGAAGCGAGCACAACAAATTTTGATACACAGAAGAATGATTAATAGCGAGCCAGCCTGCAGGCAGGCGAGCAGCATCTGTACCAATAAAAAATAAAATTTAAACAGATGAAATCATTTATCTCAAGCGTTTTTGAAGATGTTCAAAGCAAACACCAAAGTTTCGACAATTTAATATTTGTGCTCCCAAGCCAACGAGCCTGTGTGTTTTTAAAAGAAGAAATATTAGAAAAAACGCAAGGCACTTTCTTTTTGCCAAAAATAATCAGTATTGAAAATTACATACAGGAATTGGCTGATATCAATCTCATTGATGCCACCCAGTTGTTATTTGAATTTTATACCATTTATCAGCAAAAAATCCCAAAAGAAAACAGGGAATCGTTTGATGCTTTTTCTCAATGGGCAACTATTGCCTTGCACGATTTCAATGAAATTGACAGTTACTTGGTGAATGCAACCCAATTTTTTTCAAATTTGAGGGATGTAAAAAAACTTGACGAATGGTTTCAAGACAAAAAGCCAAGCCAAATGGCAATAAACTATCTTCAATTTTTTGAATATTTAGCTGTTTTGTACGAGGCACTTTATGAAAAATTGAAAAACAATAAATTTGGCTATCAAGGTTTAATTTACAAAGAGGCCACAAATAATTTAGAATTTTACATCAATAACAACAAAAGCAATCACTTTATTTTTGTTGGTTTTAATGCACTGAACAAAGCTGAAGAAACCATCTTTCAGGAATTACTGAACAACAACTTGGCATCAGTTTATTGGGACGCAAATGAATCATTTTTTGAAAAATCAAATGAAGCAGGCTTTTTTCTGAGAAAATACAAAAGGGAATGGGCGTATTATCAAAAAAACCTTTTTTTATGGGATAATAACGAGATTTCAATTCAGAAAAATATCAATTTAATTGGTGCGCCTAAAAACATCACACAAATAAAATATGTCGGAGAACTGCTTTCAAACATAGAGAATTTCAGCAAAACCGCCTTGGTTTTGGCTGATGAAAATTTGTTGACCTTAACGCTAAATTCGCTGCCAAATAATGTAAAAAATATCAACATCACGATGGGATATCCGCTGAAGGACATTCCCTTGTCGAATTTGTTTGATGCGCTTTTTAAACTGCATTTAAACCAGCATAAATTCAATAAGGAGGCCGAACAGCTTTTTTATTATAAGGATGTTTTAAGTGTTTTAAACAATCCGTTTTTGAATAAATTAAATGGCTCAATTCTTCAAAAGTTAATTGCTAAAATTAAAAGTAAAAACAGCATCTTTTTATCGGCTGATATGCTTAAAAAATATATTTCAGCAAATGAAGTGACACAAATTTCAACAGTATTTTCATTATTTTATTTTTCAACATCCATAAAAGAAGTCATAAAACGATGCATTGATTTGATAAATGCTCTAAAAAACCATACAGAAGGCGTTGAAAAAGAATATTTGTATCGCTTTTTTACAATTTTTCAGCAGTTGCAAACCTTAAATGCAACCTACAACCACATCACCGATTTAAAATCGCTGAACTTGTTTTACACCCAAATTTTAAGGACCGAAAAACTGTCGTTTCAGGGCGAGCCAATGCAGGGTTTACAGTTGATGGGAATGCTTGAAACCAGGGCATTGGATTTTGAAACGGTCATAATTACCTCCGTAAATGAAGGAATTTTGCCCGGAGGGAAAAACGATTTTTCATTTATTCCTTATGATGTAAAAAAATATTTTGGATTGCCGACTTATCAGGAAAAGGATGCGATTTTTTCATACCATTTTCAGCGGTTACTTTATCGGGTAAAAAACATTTATTTAATTTATAATACGGAATCTGATGGTTACGGTTCAGGTGAAAAGAGTCGTTTTTTAACCCAGCTAGAAATCAACAATCCAAATATTACAAAAACCATTATCAGTCCAAAAGTGCAGCATACAATTTTTCCGATACTGCAAATTGATAAAACACCCGAAATGATGCAGAAACTGCAGGCGGTGTTCACCAAAGGCATTTCGCCGTCGGCTTTGGCAACCTATATTTACAATCCGGTGAAATTTTACGAGCAGCGCGTACTGGAGATTTATGAAGAAGATGAAGTGGAGGAAACCATTGCAGTAAACACGATGGGTTCTGTAATTCATGAAGTGCTTGAAGATTTGTACAAACCATTTATAGATGGCTATTTAAGCAAGGAAAATATTGCCGAAATGCAAATAAACAAGTACGATTTGCTGGTGAAATATTTTGAGAAATATTACGAAAAAGGGAATATAGAAACCGGCAAAAACAAACTCATTTTTGAAGTGTGCAAAAATCATATCAAGCGATTTTTGAACCAGGAATTGCAACTGCTGAAACAAAAAAAACAGCTTAAAATTATTGCTTTAGAAAAGGGATTGTCTGCCGAAATAAATATAGAAGGCATTAATTTTCCAATTAAATTAAAAGGAATCGTGGACAGAATCGACGAATTGGACGGCGTTACCAGAATCATAGATTACAAAACCGGAAAAGTGGAAGCCAAAGACTTAAAAATAACCGATTTTAGTGTTTTGGGCAGCGATTATAAATATACAAAACCATTACAGGTGATGCTTTACAGTTTTTTGTTTTCAGAAGAAAATGGCGGTAATTTTTCAAGACCTGTTGAAGCTGGAATTATTTCATTTAAAAATTTGAACAGCGGTTTTCTGAAAATGAATTTTTCTGAAAAAAGAGGTGCAACGGAGAGTCTTATTTCCCAAGAAAATATGGATCCGTTTTTAACCGAATTAAAACGAATTATCAGCGAAATTTTAAATCCCAAAATTCCTTTTATCCAAAATCAAAATTTACCTTTTTAAACAGTTAAAATGCAAAAAATAATTAATATACCCGTAAAAAGCAATATTCACAACAAACCCATTGTCACCGATGTTTTTTACTTAAATGACAATGTTAAAAAACCAATCGTACTATTTTGTCACGGTTACAAGGGTTTTAAAGATTGGGGCGCGTGGAATTTAGCGGCAGAAACATTTGCTGAAAACAACCTATTTTTTGTGAAATTTAATTTTTCGCACAATGGTGGAACACTTGAAAATCCGATTGATTTTCCTGATTTGGAAGCTTTTGGCAACAATAATTTCATAAAAGAGCTCGACGATTTAGAAAATATGATTAATTGGGTAACATCCAATCCCGATTTTAAAAATGAAAGTGATGTTGAAAATATCACTTTAATCGGACATTCACGAGGTGGCGGAATTGTGACGATTAAAGCTTCAGAAAATAATAAAATAACAAAATTGATCACTTGGGCGGGCGTTTCTGATTTTGGCGCGCGTTTTCCTCAAGGTGAATTGTTACGAGGCTGGAAAAAGCTGGGTATTTCACATATTTTAAACACCCGAACCCTTCAAAAAATGCCGCACAATTACGCGTTTTATGAAAATTTCAAAGAAAATGAAGCGCGATTGACCATTAAAAATGCGGTTGAAAAATTGAACATTCCGCACTTAATTATTCAAGGTGAAAATGACGAAGTTGTGCTTCCGAAAGAGGCCAAAAATTTGCATTTATGGAACCCCAAAAGCGAACTTGTTTTTATTGAGGAGATGAACCACCCTTTGGGTTGCACACAGCCTTGGGAAAGTTCAACAATGCCTGTTCATTTGGAGAAAGTGGTGAAAAAAAGTATCGATTTTATTCTTAATAAATAATCGTTTTAGCATAGATTTATAAAGAAAATGGTGATTAAAAAAGCTTCAAAACAAGACTTGGAAATATTGCTAAATGTTGTAAAAAATTGCGGACAAAATCTCATTGAACAAGGCATATTTCAATGGAATGAAGAGTATCCAAAGAGAGAAGACTTGCTCGAAGATATTGAACTTCAGGAGCTTTGGAAATTGGAGGATAAAAACAGTATTATTGGTTTAATAGTACTTACCGAAAATGAAGATGCCGAATATCAAGATGTAAAATGGCTGACAAAAAATCACAAGAATCTTTATATTCATCGTTTGGCAGTTGATCCTAAATTTCAGGGAAAAGGATATGCGCAAAAACTCATGGATTTTGCAGAGAAATATGCCAAGGAAAACGGTTATAATTCCATTAGGCTAGACACTTTCAGTCAAAATAAACGGAATTTAAAGTTTTATGAACAGCGCAATTATGTAAAATTGGAAAGCATTTATTTTCCAAAACAAAGTGCGTTTCCTTTTTACTGTTATGAAAAAATAATGAATGTATAAAAGGTCGAACATTACGTTTAAAGGTATTAACAAATTGGCAATTCCCGCCATTATTGCTGGTATCGCAGAGCCATTGCTTTCAATTACGGATACTGCCATTGTTGGAAATTTAACCGAAAACCCAACCGAGGCGCTTGCTGCCGTGGGTATTGCGGGTTCCTTTATTTCGGCGATGATTTGGATTTTGGCGCAAACGCGCTCGGCCATTTCGGCCACCATTTCAAAATATTTGGGCGCTAAAAAGCTAGACGAAATAGCATCGTTACCTGCCCAAATTATTGGGATTAATTTAATTTTAAGCAGTATCATTTGGTTCATTACCGTATTTTTTGTTGAGGAGATTTTTCGGCTTTACAATGCCGACGGACTTATTTTAAGATATTCAATTGATTATTATAAAATCCGCGCCATTGGCTTTCCGCTTACGCTTTTTGTGTTTTCTGTTTTTGGGGTGTTTAGAGGTTTGCAAAATACCTATTGGCCTATGGTAATCAGCATCATTGGCGCATCACTAAATATTGGGCTGGATTTTGTTCTGGTTTTTGGTGTTGATGGTTTTATTGCGCCAATGAACGTAAAAGGCGCCGCGTGGGCAAGTGTGATTGCACAAGCCGTCATGGCTATTTTATCATTGATATTGTTGTTAAAAAAAACACCTTTTAATTTAAAATTGTCTTTTATCCTGAACAAAGAAATCAAAAATCTGTTGCGATTAAGCCTGAATTTAATGGTAAGGGCACTGGCCTTAAATGTTGCGTTGTATTTTGCAAATGCTTACGCCACAAAATATGGAAATAATTATATAGCGGCGCAAACCATCGCATTTCAAATTTGGTTGTTTTTTGCCTTTTTTATTGACGGCTATTCCAGCGTTGGTGATATTGTTTCGGGAAAATTATTGGGTGAAAAAAATTACAAGAAATTGTGGCGATTAAGCGTTAAATTAAGTCGGTATTCTGTTGTGGTTTCCATTATGCTGGCACTGATTTGTGCGGTATTTTATTTTCCCATCGGCAGGCTTTTTTCAAAAGATCCGTTAGTGCTGGAATCTTTTTACGGTATTTTTTGGCTGGTGCTTATTATGCAGCCCATAAATGCGATTGCTTTCGTTTTCGACGGTATATTTAAAGGTTTGGGTGAAGCGGCAACCTTACGAAATTTATTGTTGTTTGCCACGTTTTTGGGTTTTATTCCCGTTTTATTGATTGGTGATTATTTCAATTTAAAATTATACGCTGTTTGGCTGGCTTTTACGGTGTGGATGTTAATGAGGGCAGGAATTTTGGTATTTAAATTTAGGCGGAAATATTTATATAAAAACCCGTAACTTTGAACATTATGGAAAACGGAAGTTTATATACGCATATTCAAAACAACATTGCTGTTGTAGAGTTTTTTCATCCGGCGAGCAATTCGCTTCCGGGCGAGCTATTAAGTAGGTTAACAGCATCTATTGATGAGTTAAGCAGCAATAATGAGGTGAATGTGATTATTTTAAAAAGCGAAAAAGAAAATACTTTTTGTGCAGGCGCTTCGTTTGATGAATTACTTTCCATTTCAACTTCGGATGAAGGAAAGCGGTTCTTTTTGGGTTTTGCCAATGTGATTAATGCAATGCGTAAATGTTCAAAATTAATTATTGGCCGTGTTCAGGGAAAAGCTGTGGGAGGCGGTGTTGGTTTGGCTGCGGCTTGCGATTATTGTTTTGCCACAGAACAGGCTTCCATAAAATTATCGGAATTCACCATTGGCATCGGTCCGTTTGTGATTGCTCCGGCGGTTGCGCGTAAAATGGGTGTGGCTGCTTTAAGCGAATTGACTTTAGACGCCACCAATTGGCAAAATGCCTATTGGGCGAAGGAAAAAGGATTGTTTGCAAAAGTTTTTGAATCAGTTAATGAAATGGACAAGGAAGTTGATATTCTGGCTTCAAAGTTGTCAAAATACAATCCGGAAGCTTTAAAGGAAATGAAAAAAGTGCTTTGGGAAGGCACAGAGCATTGGGATATTTTGTTGGAAGAAAGAGCAAAAATCAGTGGCAAACTGGTGCTGTCTGAAACCACAAAAAACGCTTTGCTAAAATTTAAAAAGTAACAAAATGTTGTTCAATTTCATCTTATTTTTTCTGCAGATTGACATAGAAGAAAAAATTAAAAATGCACCGGATAAAAATTATGAAATAGGAGTGGTTATCGGAACCTATTTGCCTTTTGTTTTATTGGCGGCACTGGCTTATTTTATTTATTACAAAGCCAAAAACCGAAAAGATTTGGAAGATTAAATTTAGATATTTATCATTAAAATGAGTAAAATTAGAATCACAAAGCAATTTAATTTTGAAACCGCGCACGCATTGTACGGCTACGACGGAAAATGCAAAAATATTCACGGACACAGTTACAAGCTTTCTGTAACCGTAATTGGAGCGCCAATAATTGACTCGAACAATGTAAAATACGGAATGGTGATTGATTTTGGGGATTTGAAAAAAATTGTTTCTTCGGAAATTGTCAACAAATTTGACCACGCCACCGTATTTAACAAAAATACGCCACATATTGAATTGGCAAAAGAATTGGAAAAAAGAGATCACAACGTTATTTTGGTGGATTATCAGCCAACTAGTGAAATGATGTTGGTGGATTTTGCCGAAAAAATCAAGAACAGATTGCCAGAAAACGTGCAATTGCATTCCCTGAAATTGCAGGAAACAGGAACTTCCAATGCAGAATGGCACGCATCGGACCAAAATCCCATCTAAATCTTTCTTAAGAGAAGACTTTTTTGTTGATTCGCAAGAACTTAGCTGGTTTACTTCCCTTGGGGAAGGATTAAGGATGTGATTTAAGTGCCGTTAAAGGTGTTCATAGTGTTGTTTAAGCCAGCGGTTCCAAAGAATTTAATGAGTTCTGTCGATCGGTCCAAACGTTCAGGGAGCGATTTTAATTCGTTTTTGTCCCATTCGCCCAACACAAAATCAACCTGACGGCCTTTTGAAAATTCGGAACCAACGCCAAATCTGAATCGTGCATATTCTTGGGTTTGTAAAACGGCCGTGATATCTTTTAATCCATTATGACCGCCGTCGCTTCCTTTTGCTTTTAGGCGAATTACACCAAAATCTAAATTTAAGTCGTCACAAATGACCAATAAATTTTCGATGGGAATGTTTTCTTTGGTAAGCCAATATTTCACTGCTTTGCCACTTAAATTCATATAAGTGGAGGGTTTCAGCAAAATAAAAGTTCTTCCTTTAAATTTAAATGTGGAAATGGCGCCCAGTTTTTCACTTTCAAAAGAAACGGATTCTTTTGAGGCCAATTCGTCTAAAATTTTAAATCCAATATTATGCCGGGTAGCCGCATATTTTTCGCCAATATTTCCCAAGCCAACAATTAAATATTTTTTCATAGTATGTTGCGATGAAGCTTCCTTTTTTGAACCAAACAATAATTTTATTAATTTAATCAATCGCATAATGTAAAAGTAGTAAAAGATTGCGGTTAATTTAAATGAAAAAAGCGCTGCAATTGCAACGCTTTTTATATTTATCGAAAAGATTATTTTTTGCCTTTAGCTTCTTCTGTAGCTGCTTTTGCAACATTACGAGAAGTTCTAACTTGTGCAATTACAGTATTTTCAGGATGTAAAATAGTGTATTTTTTGCTGGCCACTTCCGTAACGTATAATTTGTCGCCAATGTCTAATTTTGAGATATCGGCATCAATAAAGTCTGGCAAATCGCCTGGCAATGCTCTAACGTTTAATTTACGTTGGGCAAAACGCAGCGATCCACCTCTAATAATACCTGGCGCTGTGCCAACCAATTGTACTGGAATGGCCAGAGTTACCAATTTAACATCAAATAACTGATAAAAATCGATGTGTAAAATTTTGTCAGATACTGGGTGAAACTGAATGTCTTGCAAAATTGCATTGTATTTATTCCCTTCAAATTCAATCTTAGCAGTATAAACGTTTGGAGTGTACACTAAGTTTTTGAACGCAGTTTCGTCTGCTGAAAAGTGTAATGCTTTGTCTCCTCCGTATAATACGCAAGGAACCTTTCCAGCATTACGTAAGGCTTTAGTAGCTACTTTGCCCACGCTTTCTCTTTTAGATCCGGTGATTGTAATTGATTTCATTTATTTATATTTAGTTATTATTTACATTAAAAATTGTCCGCTTATGGATGTGTTGTCCTGCACTTTATGCATAACATCCGCGAATAAAGGGGCGCAAGTTACAACTTTTATTTTAGAACTTTCTCTTTTTAAAGGAATTGTGTCTGAAACTATCAGCTCTGTAAGTTTAGAGTTTTCGATGCGTTCATAGGCGTTGCCCGATAAAATAGGATGTGTACAAATTGCACGCACGCTTAAGGCGCCTTTTTCCATCATCACATCTGCTGCTTTAGCAAGCGTTCCGCCGGTATCAACCATATCGTCCACAATAATCACGTGGCGGTCTTTTACCTCTCCTATTAACTCCATAGAATCTATTTCGTTTGCTTTTATGCGTTGTTTATAACAAATCACCACATCGCTTTCTAAAAATTTAGAGTAGGCATAAGCGCGTTTTGAACCGCCCATATCTGGGGACGCAATGGTTAAATCTTGCAAATTTAATGAATGGATATATGGCAAAAAGATGGTTGAAGCAAACAAATGATCTACCGGTTTTTCGAAAAATCCCTGAATTTGATCAGCGTGCAAGTCCATAGTAATAATCCGCGTTGCTCCGGCAGTTTGTAAAAGATTGGCCACTAATTTTGCGCCAATGGCAACACGAGGCTGGTCTTTACGGTCTTGTCTTGCCCATCCGAAATAAGGGATTACGGCAGTGACGTGACGTGCAGAAGCTCTTTTTGCGGCATCGAGCATTAAAAGCATTTCCATTAAATTATCTGAATTTGGAAATGTTGAACCCACAATAAAAATGCGTCGTCCTCTAACCGATTCAACAAAGGCGGGCTGAAACTCCCCGTCGCTAAATCTTGTTACCACTACGTTTCCTAGCGGAATTCCGTAATTTTTGGCTATGTTTTTAGCCAATTCCTTGCTTTGAGTACAAGCGAAAATTTTAGGTTCAAGATAAGGGATGTCCATTTTTTAGCAGCGTTATTTAATTAGGTTTCGGTATTTTGGTGCAAATTTAAAATTATTTAAATGGTAATGCTATAACTAAGTGAAGTTTTTGTGTTTTAGTTGAAAAATATTTTTAAATTTGCACACCTATTCAATTGCCTCGATGGCGGAATTGGTAGACGCGCTGGATTCAAAATCCAGTTCTTTCGGGAGTGCCGGTTCGATTCCGGCTCGGGGTACAAAGACACAGGGTGTCGGCGAAACAGTAGTAAAAACGGTGCTTAGAGAAATATCTTTAAGCACTTTTTTTATGTCTAAGATTTTAGAGTTACTTTGCACCGAATACGAAAATGTATACGGTTTAAAAATGAAGAAGGATTACTCAACACCAAAAATTTATCACGGAGGTAAAGACTATGACCTAACTAAACGTTGGTATGTTTATTTCTCATTCAGGCATCCTGAAACTGGTAAATTAGTAAGGCAAAATCCAATCTTTGCTAAATTCAACAGCCTATATAAAACTAAAAAAGAACGACTTACGAATTTCAATATTCTTAGAGAAACTCTTGAAAACTTTTTAAAAGATGGCTATTCACCTTATAAAAATGAACCTATTGAAAATGAATATTCTGCAAGTAGTGCTTTAGATTTTGCTCTAGAATTGAAAGAAAAGACTGTAAGTCCTAGCACATATAAAGGTTATTATAATAGAGTTAATGTGTTCACAAAATATTTGAAGGGTAAGGGGCTAGACATTGCCAACATCAAATCAATAGACAAGAAAATTGTTACTGAATTTTTAAATCAAACCCTAAGGACTTCAGGTGCAAGTAACAGGAATAACTACAGGCAAGACCTCTCAGCTGTATTCTCGGTTCTAGTTGAAAACGATTATATAGAATATAATTTCATCGAGAAAATTAAAAAGATCAATTCTAAACCAACGAGAAATAAAACATATTCTCAAGATAAAGTAGATGAAATTTATAAAGAATTAGAAACTAGCGACCCCTTACTTCTTTTATTTATTAAATTCGTTTCATATAATTTCTTGCGTCCTGTAGAAGTAGTTAGGTTGAAAGTTAAGGATATTAACTTAAAGGATGGAACTCTAACTGTTTTAGCAAAGAATAAGGCACATAAGACTAAAATAATTCCTGATATATTAATTAAAGAACTTAATAAGTTAGAATTGAAAAATCCTGAGCATTACCTATTTACACCTAAAGGTGTTGGAGAATGGGTGCGTGAGGAGTCTGGAAAAAGAACTTGGTTCAGTAATCGCTTCAATAAAGTTAAGGAAGAATTAGGTATAGGTTCAGGCTATACTGTATACTCTTTTCGGCATACGTC
The DNA here is from genome assembly GCA_003516285.1 of Lutibacter sp. GTDB lineage: Bacteria > Bacteroidota > Bacteroidia > Flavobacteriales > Flavobacteriaceae > Lutibacter. The sequence goes on from DPCK01000039.1 coordinate 33,298, forward strand.
AATTACTAAACTATACAGAGAATTAAGAAAGCAGCACTCTAAGTCGGAAACAGAGAATAAAGTGATGTTAATAACAGGACACTCTACACTGGTTGCTTTACAAAAATACCTGAGAGATATTGATGCAGAATTGCCGGAGGACTATAGTGATTTATTATAATGCGTGACTTTTTATTTTTATGTGTTGATAAGCATATTTATCATTAAAAAAAAGCCCCTCAGAAATTTTATATGTATTAAGAACGGCACTACGGCCTTTTCCTCACCAGCTTTTAATTTTCCACAGATATCGGCCCGGGCGTAATTTATGATGTGCCCGACTGCACGCAAAATGATATGCTATTTTTTTAATTTTTACCCTTATCAATATTACTCTAGGAAGTTTTAAGTTTTTGCTGTTGCACATTGGTACTTTAAGTTGTAGAATCACTATGGCGGCATTTAATTAACTGTGAAATTGATGCTCAAGCTGTCGAAATATGGCTTTGGTTTATAGCTTTTCTAACTATGTAGTAAGGGAGGTGGAGTAAGTACTATCTTTATTAAGAACTTCGCTGCAAGGATCACAATTATAGTTAAAATAAGGCGCTACAAAACAGACCTACCCCGCTAATAATATAATATATGAATCGAAATATATAATTGAGTGGGGGGCTTTATATAGGCTAGTGTGCGGTCGCTTTAATACTATTACCTTACTATTACTAATAAGTAGCTCCTAGTTTTATGACCTTAATAAAGCTATCTTTAATTGGGCAATAGTTTTAAGTTGATCCTTTAGATTATTCTCGTAAGTAGTTATCTTCATTAATTTTTGAACTTTTAACTCCCAATTATTTTTTTCGTAATTCTGTAGAGCAGTGTCCAGAACTTCTCTAACATCATCTATTCTAATAAAAGGTATGACGCTTCCAACTAAATTTTTGTTGAAGAACTTCCCCAATTGTAATGATAAGCATAGATAGAAAAGTGTATTTCTTTGCTCTTCAGTTTTAGTAGTGATTGTAAAGCAATTCGGACACGGTTCCTTCATTGGTCTGCCACTGTTTAATCCCTTGTTAAGCAAAAAGAAATGCGGGTTACTGTAGGATGTGCTTTTGTTTCCGAAGGTCTTGATAGTGTAGTTAAGTTCAGCCATCTTATCTGTTTTAATAGCTCATTTATTTTTTGAGCCGAATTAGAAAAAAGAATGACAGATTAAGATTGAGTGGATAGGCAGTCCAGCTTTTTGAAAAAATACTACCTGTATAAAATGTTGTACTGAAAGCGAAAGCATCTGAGGTGGAGATTTTTATCAAAACCTCTTGAGGCTTGAGCTTGACGGGCTAAAGAAGGGGCTGTAGGAAACAATCTATCTTTGCATCCTTTTTTATTTGGCTCACTATTTATAGCTGAATTAATGTTTGATAGGATTGCTTAAATCTATCTACTGTCAACTACATATCGTTGAAATAAGCTCCCTAAAACACCCTTTTGAACCTCACGGATCAAATTGAATAAGCATCGTTTGAAAACAGATTTTCTAAGCAGCAACGCGGCGTTCAGCGGCTGAACAAAGGTGTTGGAATAAAGAATCCGTTGAGTTTCGAATAAGGATTTATTACAACCACTCGGCACGAGCTTTTGGTATTGATTTTGACCTTTTCTTCAAAATCTATGACAAAAAAATAGCCTGCAGTGAAAAAATGCTGACCGCGTCAAAATGATTAGCGGTTTGCTCTTAATTAAAATTCTTGCGATAGCATTTCCTTATTAGATTTTAAGAGCAAAAGGGAGCTATAGTATCCGAATAGAGAAGCGTATGCAGTGAAGCAAGCAAATAATACATTCGAGGATCTGTGACCGGAGAAGTGTTATTTGAGTTAAGTACAAATTAGACGTAGGAGAATTTTTAATTATGCTTTACGAAATTAAGTGGATCGACTGAGGGACACCTTATAATCTGCACGAATGTTTATACTTTATTCTACAGCTCCTTATGAAAAGCTACTAGACTAATTATTAACACCTATACTTATGAAAGTGAAAGTGGACTTTGAATAATCTTAAAGCAATTGAATTTTGCGAATAACAAGAAAGGATTCTCAAAAATATGTAGTATTTTTAACAAAATTAAAAAAAAAATAAAATGAAAAGATTAATATTAATTTCCTTATTTGTTCTTCCTTTTTTAGGGATAGCTCAAGATTCAGATACTGAATTTTTAAACTTTAAAATAGATACTAATGAAGAATTAATTTGGCAAAAAGTTTACGAATCAAATATGACATTAGAAGAACTGCAACAATATTTTACTAATGAAAGCTTTACCGCAAATATAAAACTCATTGATGATAAATTTTCTGGCCAATCTAATGGAAAAAAACTTGGAGCTTCTAAAACAAGTCAATGGAAAACAATGGGTGCAAATTTATTTTTTGATGCATATATAATTGTTGATTTTAAAGAAGGTAGATATCGGGTAACTTTGACAGATATGAAGTTTTCAGCTGTACAAAAATATAATCTATGGATGGGAGGAACGCAAAATCTAGGCACAACTTTTGAAGATTTTTTTGTTAGAAAAGGTAGGATTTGGCAAAAAAAGGTAGTTGAAAATTCTTTAACTTTATATGATAAAGAATTTGATGATGTTTTCACTTTAAAAGAGAATATCATAAAAGAAGATTGGTAATTTTTATTTCCAACAGTGCGTCTGTACTCTGTCCATCAGTTCCTAATGGAAACGAATCAAAAAAGCGCAAAGGCAAAGAGTAAGTGCTTATTTCAAGCTCTTACTGGGCGGAATCGGAAGCTTTATGAAATGAAGTATTTACGGAATGGAATATTGCTAGAGATGGGGCACAAATGTACTTTTTATGACACAATCTCCCAATGTTAGTTATAAATCTTTTAGACTATTAATCTCTGAAATTTCTTTAGCTTCAAAGGGATACTGTGTATATGGGTTCTGGTTAATTACATTAAAGTCATTGCGCTTTGCAAGCTCTTTATTTATATGACTGTCACCATAAGAGTAGCCCGAAATTAAAACATCTGTAGCTATTTGAATATTTGATTCGAAATTTTCAAACAGCTTAGCATACATCATATCATTCCCTATAATATCATCTTTTTTTGTTCCAGTAATAAATTTAGGAGTAACATCAAAATTCATATCTTGAAGTGTTTCCTTTGTTATAGGATTCACTCTGACTGCATAATGCTTTGCTCTGTAACCACCAGTAACAAAATAGTTATAAATATTAGTTGGTTTCCAATACAAACCTCCTGTGTTCTCAAAATGTTGAAATTTAAAATAATCTAAACTACCGTGAAGCTTGTGGATATTAATCTTGCCTTCGAAATGATTATTAAATACTGGCAATGGTTTACCTTCATAAAACACGTCTGAGTTATCAATAGAAAAACCCCTACAAAATGACATCTGTTTATTACTTAACAACCTTTCTAATAATATATCGTGGTTTAGTGTAAAAATATCTACTCGATCAAATTTTTGAATGTAGTTAATAAATTCATCATAATGTTCAGTGGACTGTATTATATTAGTCTCAGAGACCACTAACATATCGGCAATAAGATAATTAAAAATGTCTTGAATTATAGAGATATGAGGATCTCTAGTTAACACTGATAAATAGTTTGAATGCGGTATTGGTTCAGTAATCAAATAAGGTTTATCTCTAACAAGTTCCTCCTTAGCTTTTGCGTAGACATCTCTGAACCATTCAATATCATTAAACTTATCTAATACATATGAAAAAAACATCTCATAGTTATCAAAATCATCCACATCAGAATTATAGGATTTGACTATTTCATTTAAAACATAAGAATATGGTAGTTGATCATAACCTAAGCGGCCGTTATGTATTGTAGTTTCGTCTTTATCATCCTTCCACATCCATTCACCAGACCCCATTCTTAAAAGTTTTTCCTTTTGATCTCTATTAAATCTTGCTTTAATATCATTAGCGAGGGGTAAACCAGAAGGAAATGAAAATCCAGCACCTAAAACAACGAGTAAATTACCCATTAATTTGATTTTAAGTATCTCTATTCATTATGTATTCAAAAATATTTGAAGTGATTTTGGCTATACCATCATCAATTTTATCTGAGTGGTATTCAACTTCAAAAGGCACTCCATCAAACATAGTAGAAAGTGAAACAGTATTTTTAGAAGTAGATATATTTACCGGGATAGAAATCTCAAAATCTAACCTATAGCCAAATTTTTCAAAGTTCTTATTTGTCAAAACTACCTCAGTAGCATTAGTAGAACTAAAAAGTGTATTTTCTAAAATAAATGTTTTCTTCAATTTATTCTTATCAACTACAGTTGTAACCTGTACTATTGCATAATCATTAACCTCTTCAACAGGAGGAAGTATTATTTGAGGAGGAATAATTTTACTTATTGTTGACTTATCTTTAACTCTAACCGTTGTATAGTTTGATTGCTTTGCCCATCTAACTTTTAAAGAGTAGTTTGGATTTTCAATAATTTTAAAGATTGGACTAAAAATTTTTTTTCTATCCTCTTCTTTATAACTACTCAAAATATATTCAAGCCTTAACTTATCATATTCATCATCCAATACAAGGTCTTTATATTTATTACCAACTTCTAAAGACCAACTTTTAATGTTCTTATCCTCGATACTCCCTTTCATAACCTTATCAACGGCTAATCCAACTTCGAAACTTCCATATTTGAAATCTACAGTTCTAAAATCTAAGTCAGGTAAAAGGCGGTTAAATAGTGTTGTTAATTTGTTTAAATCAGTCTTCTCATCTTTAAATTGGTGAAAGAAATCAGCTTTTAAGAAACTTTTAAACGATGAGGAAAGATTACTCAATAAGTTTGAAGACAGTTCATTTAAGCCTATCGTGTCAGCATATTTCTCATTGGTTGGAGAAAATTTCACATAAAACGCATTGGATCTTAAACTTTCGAGATATGACTTTGATTCATATTCTTTTATAAGTTTAAAATAGTAGGAATCTTCTGAAGGCTCATATTCAAGATAAGAGTCCTCCATAGGAAGGTATTTCTTATCTAAATAACTACATTCAGTAACAGAAATATTGATCAAATTACCATTAAAATCTTGGTCAACGAAATAGCTAATATTCTTATTATTAGTTATTACATCATAAAGTTTAACCTTGGCTGTTAAATACTTAAAAATAAGTTCCTCTTCGATTTCAAATAATAAATACTTGTCGTAATGCTCTACGGTATCAATTAAGTACATAAAGAAGTTCTTATCATTCCTCTTTAAATGAGAAAGGATTGGTTCATCAACAAAAATGATGTCTTCAATTTTCTTAAATTGATTAAAGTCTATCATAAAACTACTATTAGTTTTCATAGCTCTCAATATTTGCAAACAAAGCAACACAACTTAATTTTTCCAAAGGGAAAAAAGTATAGTGCCTTAAATTTTTAGTAGACTGATACTTTGTACCGTCAATATCTTTAACATCCCCAAAAGCAATACCGTCAAACTCAGCTCTTCTAGTTTCTGGTAAATTTTTATATGCTTGTCTTGCAGATTTAAGTGTGTCGTATGTTGAGAGACCCCAAGCTATACAATTATTTTTAAACCTAGGCTTATGTTTTACAGAATGAGGTATGAACGATTTTCCATCTAAAGGCAGTTTTACAAACCTATAAAGTTTTTTTGTCCCTGATTCATTTGTACCAGGACAACCATCTATAGCTTCAATTTCCTCCTTAAAATTTAGTTTCATATGTTTTCATAGCAATTATAGTCCAAATTTATGTTTTACAATCTAGTAAAACTAGAATAATTTACAATTTTTAATTATTTATAATTAAAGTAGACTACTTTAAAACTTCATAAGACCAAGTGTAATGGCTATGAATAAAGGGTTTTCCACCTTCTTTATTTGTTATTTTTGTTTTATTCTAAATTTCGTTCCAATAGGGTAGTCATCTGTAAGCACTTTTGAACACCTTACGTGCATATTATCATTATAAGGGTTTTGTCCCTTAATTGGTCTAATGTGTATTTCTCCGTGCAAACCAGATGTATTTTTAGGTTTGTAGCTTTCAACAATTATATGTTCATATTCTTGTTTCATAATCAGTAATTTTACCCCTCAAACGCTTCTTTTAATACAGCTTGCATAAGCATTTGTGCATTGGTTTCACTTTGTTTTATTTCTTCTTCTAAAGCAGTGCATTTTTGCATTAGGGTTTCAACTTTTTTTACGATTGCTTTTTGTTCTTCTAATGAAGGAAATGGTATTTTGAAATTTGAAACAGCGCCTAAACTTAGATTTCCTCTTCCTGTATCAAATTGATTATCCATCATTAATTTTAGTCCAAAATCAGAGTTTAGGATATTAATTAAAAATTGTTTATTGAAATAATTATCAGGAAAACGTATTAAGCAAACAGCTTGATTAATATTAGCTACAAAATCCAAATTCCATAGAGTTGTTCTGCCAATCGAAGCACCAACTATATTAGTTAAAATATCACCTTTTTCAAGAATTGATCTTGGTTCGATTTCATTAAATTTTTCTTGAACATATTTCTTTCTCTTTAATAAAATTTCATTAGTACCAACGTTTTCGCTGGTAATAAATAAAACTCCTTCATCTACATATTGAACACCTTGCCATTTAGGTGAAGAGCCTTTAGTAATTGTATGTGAAATATCACCCAATCTACACCAAACCCAACCCTTAGGGATTTCAAAAGGGATTTCTTCTTTTGTAATTTTAGGTAATGGTTTTTCCTTTTTTATTTTGCCTTCTTTTATAAGTTGTGCTTTTTCGGTTTTGATGCGTTGGAGTAGGTGCTCTGCAGAATGTTGCCCTTCGACAAGCTCAGGGTGACGGGTGCGCCAATCTTGGGTTAGTTTGCCTTGTATGGCTTCTTGTAATATGGCTTGTTTTAGGTTTGTTAGGAGTTGTTTTTGGGTTTGGATTTCAGTATTTAATTCTTCAACTAAATCATTGTTTTTTTCTAACTCAATTATTTCTAATTGCCTTTCAATAGTTGGTAAAATAATTTCAACTTCTTTTATTTTTTTGATGCTTAAAGTTACATTGGCTGCACCTTTCATTAATGGTACGAGTAAATGATCTTTAAAATAAGATAAATAAATATATAAAAAACGAGGATTTATTATTGTAGTATCTTTAATGATAACTGCACAAAGAATGGTGCCTAAAGCAAACTTTCCTTCTTGATAATGTAATCTTTTAATACTTGCGTGACCGTGACCTGTTGATGATACTAAAGGAATAATAACTGCTGTATTATCAAATTGAAATTCATTATGTGATAACCTCTCTTCAGCGGTAACCACCAAAGGAAATTCCCCAGGAGTAGCTTTTTGAATGCCTATTGCGCCTTTTATTATATCACAATAATCTCCAAGTCTAACTTTTTGATTACTCATTCAATAATGCTTTAAGTGAATTAATAATTTCAGTTGATTTCAAAAAAGATTTATCTAACCTTTTAAAAACTTCTTGACTTGATAACTCAACTTCTTCAACTTGGGTTTTTGGATTTCGAACATCTAAATCAAAATCTTTTAAGTCGTTTATGTTTACTTTCCACGCCTGGTCGTTTTCTTCTCTATTGTTCCACCAATCAATTATTGGTTGAAACTCGTTAAACTGTATGGGTTTTGTTTTAGAGTAGGATTTCTGTCCTTCAGGTAATTTGTGTTCGTAGTACCAAATGTCTTGTGTTTTACTGCCTTTTTCAAAAAACAATAAGTTGGTACTTACGGTAGCAGGGAAGAAGGTGCTTTGCGGTAAACGTATAATGGTATGTAGGTTGCAATCGGTTAGTAATTTTTCACGTATACGTGCTTTTACTCCCTCACCAGTGATAGAACCATCGGGTAATACAATGGCACAACGTCCTTTGTTTTTTAATAGTTGTAGCATTAGAATTACAAACAAGTCGGCACTTTCTTTGCAACGGTAGGTTGCAGGAAAGTTGGTTTCTACGCCATCGGCAATGGTTGCTCCAAAGGGTGGATTTGCCAAAATAACCTCTACTTTGTCTTTACTGCCAATGCTGTTGTATTCGGTTTTTAAACTATCAATATAATGATAGTCGGGTATGTCCATTTCGTGTAAAATGAGGTTTGTTAAACCCAATACATAGGCAACGGGTTTTAGTTCCCAACCTGTAATACTTTTTTGTAGGATGTGTTCATCATCTACGGTATGCACATAGTTTGCACGTACGTGGTCTATGGCAGCTGTTAAGAAGCCCCCTGTACCAGCAGCAGGGTCTAATACTTTGTCACCCAGTTTTGGGTCGGTCATTTGGGTCATTAACTGCGTTACAGCTCTTGGGGTGTAGTATTCGCCTTTGTTACCGGCATCACGTAATTCGACCAAAATACTTTCGTAAATGTCTCCAAAAATGTGTTTGTCTTCCGAATTGTTAAAGTCAACCTCGTTTAGTTTGTTAATGACTTTGCGCATTTCGTAGCCACTTTTCATATAGTTGTTAGAGCCATCAAACACTTCTTTTACAATTGCTGCACGTTTTGGGTTGGTTGGGCTTGTAAGGTTGCGTAAAGATGCAAATAAGCCTAAATCACTTTCGTTGTTGCTATCTATAAAATTTAGGAGTTCGTCACCTGTAATACCTTCGGTATCCGCAGCCCAAGTACGCCATTGAAATTTTTCAGGGACTACAGAAACGTAATCGTCTTTTAAAATTTCTAATTCTTGGTCTTTATCGTCTATAATTTTTAGGAAGAGCATCCAACCTAATTGTTCTAATCGTTGTGCATCACCAGAGATACCTCTGTCTTGACGCATTATATTTCTAATGCTGCTAATTACAGCTGATACGTTTGCCATTTATTGGTTGTTTGTTATTGGTTGTTGGTTGTTTGTTGTTGGTTTTTTGTGTTGATGAGACCCTGAAACAAGTTCAGGGTGACGTTTTTTTGTTGTTTACTTGGACAGGCTCAGTGTTACAAGTTGTTAGTTTCTTGTCTTCGGCCGAAATTATTTTTTCAAAATTATTTTTATAAAAGTTGTTTGATTTGAAATAGTCAAATACTGGTTTTTCATCAAATTTAAAAATTGCCGCAAATAATCGTAAAATTGATTTTTCGGTTGGGAATTGTGTTTTTAAGTCGGTGATGATTTTTGCCTTGTAAATTTGAATAAGTTGATATGTATTGTCAATATATTCCTGTTTAGTTTTGGGACGTTTTAAATTATATTTTTCTTCTAAAGCAATGATTGAAATTTCATTTGCTTGAAAGCACATTTGAAAAAAGAAATAATTGAAATCGTTGTATTTTGGTATTGACACTTGTTCTGTTAAATATTCGTTACACAAATAAGCAAATGCACTTGCATACAGCTTTCCTTCTAAGTTATAGTCGTCAACTTGACTGATAGAAGGGTAATTGAATAATGATTTTACAACTGTGTAAACATTATAACTATCTTTTTTAAATGCGTCTAAAATTATTTTAAATGGGGTTTTGTTATTAACTAATTTCATTAAGCAATTTTATATAATTCGGTTTCTAATTCTTTTAATGCTTTGGTGTATTGTGATTTGCCACCAAAGGCTTTTATAATTTCCATAGGCGTACCTAATTTATTTAAAGGGTCTAATTTAAGTACTTCAGTACTTTCAATGGTTAATAAGCCATCGTCGGCATATTTGTTTAATAAGCTTTGAATTACTTGTTGTGCCTTTTCACTGTATTTTGTAAAGTAGTTACGTTTTGTCACATTTTCAGCACGTTCTTTACGTGTTAAAGGTTTTGCTTCAAAAGCTACGTGACATATTAAATCGAAAGGGTCAAAATCTTTTCCTACCTCTTCGGTTAGCGCATCAAAAAACACCCCTTGTTCTTCTAATTCTTCAACAATGACTTTTTTCTTTTCAGCTCCGTTCCAAGAAGTTAAAAAAGTTTCTAAATTTTGATATTTTTTAGCGACGTTATTTTTGGTGTAATCTTTTAAACTTTCGGAAATAATTTTACCATCAATGCCTAAATACTGCACGCGTTCGTTAATGATTTTTACTTTTACACCATCTACTCTAATTTTGGTATGCGGTTCAGAAACGATGTCGCCTCCACCTTCAATTTCGGGATAATCAGGTTCATCAGGGAAATCAATTATTTCACCATCAATATCTACAATTGGTTCGTCAACTATTTCATCTTCCGTTCCAGAAATATCATCATCTTCACCAACAACTTTTATCATTACAGGATCACCATCAAAGGCAGGGTCTGCAAATAAATTGGTAACATTTCGGAAATCCATAATGGTAAAATAGGTTTTCCCGTATTCTTCATTGATACGAGTTCCACGACCAATAATTTGTTTAAACTCGGTCATAGAACCTATGTTACTATCCAATACAATGAGCTTGCACGTTTGTGCATCTACACCTGTAGTCATTAATTTAGAGGTTGTAGCAATAACTGGGTAAGGTTCACTTGGATTGATAAAACTATCTAACTCTCGTTTGCCTTCTTCATTATCGCCTGTAATTTGCATTACATATTTATTGTTTTGAGAAAATAAATCGGCATTGGCATTGGCTAAAGCAGTTCTCATACCTTCAGCGTGTTCAATATCAATACAGAAAACAATGGATTTTGCAAAGCGGTCATAACCCTTTAAAAATTCAGTGATTTTAGCAGCTACAATTTTACGGCGTTCATCAACAACAATGTTCTTGTCGAAATCGGTTCGGTTGTACATTCTATCTTCCACAGGATTTCCAGCTTTGTCTAAAAAACCTTTTGGAGGTCTCCAACCTTCAGCATCAATATCTAAAGTAACTTTCACTACTTTGTAGGGCGCTAAAAAGCCATCATCAATACCTTGTTTTAAGGAATAGGTATAAATTGGCTCACCAAAATATTCGGTATTAGAAACCTCTGTAGTTTCTTTTGGCGTGGCAGTCATACCAATGTGTGTAGCTGTATTGAAATATTCTAAAATTTCACGCCATTTACTATCTTCTTTTGCACTTCCTCTATGACACTCATCTATGATGATTAAGTCGAAAAAATCTGGACTAAATTGTCTGTATGCATCTTCACTTTTACTATCAGATAAGCCCTGATACAATGCTAAATAGACGTTGTAAGCGGTGTCTATTTGTTTCTTGCGAATGACAGTTAAAGCATCTTTAAAATGCCTAAAATCGCCTCTGGCGGTTTGATCTATTAAAGATGTTCTATCCGCTAAAAATAAAATACGTTTTTTCGCCCCACTTTTCCATAGGCGGTAAATAATTTGATAGGCTGTATAGGTTTTTCCTGTACCTGTTGCCATAACTAAAATGATGCGAGATTGTCCTTTTGCAACTGCTTCAATAGTTCTGTTAACAGCAATTTGCTGGTAGTATCTAGGGCTTCTTCCCGAGGTGTCGTGAAAATAATTTTGCGACGCTATTGCTTCTTGTTGAGGTGTTTCAATGCCTTTGTACTTTTTATAGATCTCCCATAGTTCTTCAGGCGTAGGGAATGCATCTAATGCTATTTCCTTTTCAATTTCACCTTCAGTAATTGTTTTGTCGTGGTAATAAAAGGCATCACCATTGCTGCTAAACACAGAAGGAATATCTAAAATATTTGCATAATCCAATGCTTGTTGAATACCACTTTTTACTGTGTGTTTATTGTCTTTAGCCTCAATGATTGCTATTGGTACGTTTGGTTTGTAAAACAGGATGTAATCGGCAAATTTTCTTTTACCTCTTTGTGTTTTTTTACCTTTAACGTGTATTCGACCATCTGTAAAGTAAATTTCTCGTCCTAATTGAGTTTGTTCATTCCAACCAGCTTTTAAAACGGCTGGGGATATAAACTTTGCTTTGATGTCAGATTCTGAGAGGTCTTTTTTGTTCATAGTTTAGCATAGCATTTTCGTATATTATAACCACATAACACGTGAAAATAACATACTCTTTAACATAGCTACTAATGTAGTGAAAAGTTTAAAACTAGCTTTAGAATAAGTCTAAATAAAGAATTAAAAAAAATCATCTGTTTTTAGTGTCTTATTTGCTCTGAAATTTCTTCAACCCATTCCAGTTGTTTTTTATACACAGGAGGTAGCGGATGATAAAATGCCCAAGGGCAATTGAGTTTTTGAAGCCCAAACGGCAAAGCAACGTTGCAGGCATCCATTGCTTTTAAAGCCAAAGGTTTTAAAAGATCATTTACGCCCCATCCGAAAATGACAGCTATATTATTTATCCAAAGTTGATTAAAATCGTCTTGACGGTTTTCATCAAAAATAGAGTGTGCAATACCTTTAGAATCTAACTCAACCATTTTTTTGAAGAATACATTACTCTTTGGTTCTCGTAAATCAGAGAGGTTTAATACTCTGCAATAATTGTACCCGCAATTTAGCATTACTTGCATTATTTGCGATTGGGTATTGTCTGGTATTGCATCAGATTCTTCGTTGCTGTTATCTATACCATTGATAGGTCTTGAAGAGCCAGGGTTTTGAAGCACTACCATTAAATCAGGAGTTTTACAGTTTGAGTTTACCTTTTTAATATCTAGGTACTTGCGGAACTTAAACCCTAGCACTTCGTAGTAGAATCCTGATATTTTGAATTGTGTTTTCATATATGGTTAAAAATTTCAATTACATTAATTATTATATAGGGGTCTGTAATCTTTATAATTTCCTTCTTTAATATTTTTAAAATAATCTGTTAAATGAATACCTAAGCTTATTGCTGGGGCATAAAATCTATTATCATTTATAATACTCATCATTCTTTTTAAATCATAGATTAAATACTCTAATTTGAAAGCCTCTAAGAATATATTTGTAATATTAGTTTCCCCCGACATTCTTATATCATTAAATTTTAAACCTATAATTACATCTAACGCTTCAACCTTCTCATATAAGGTAAAATTCCCTTTATACCTTTTAATTCTGTTCAACTTTTCAAGGGTTCTTATACTAGTTATTTGCATAAGTATAATACTTGAAATATCAGTATTAAATGAATTATCACACAATTTTATTCTATAGCCTGCCGATTTAAAACCCGGTATAGGTTTACTAACTTGTTCCAAAATACCTAAATCAAGAAATACCTGTTTAGCATCTTTAATATGAGTTCTGCCAAATATACTTTCCCAAATAGATGCAGGTATATTAACATTTATATCATCGTAAGACACCTCAATAATTAAGGATAAAAATGCAATTATATCTTGTTCGGAAGAATTAATATTTATTAAGTTTAAAGATGCTACAACTTGCTTGAAATTTATATTAGATAAAGGTATTTTCGCTGTATATAAAGCATTAATTTTTTGCACTTTAACTTTAACCCTTTCAGGACGTAGATCATCTTCATTAAGAACTAAAATACCAACAAAAGATTTTAATCGCTCTAGTTCATTTTTACAAAGGTTATTTAATTGAGCTTTCTTATACTTAATTTGTGTCATAGACATTTTTACGCCAATTGTGCCTTCATAACGGGTGCTATATGATGGCATAATTGTACGCTTTTTGTCCTCCAAAAAATTTAAATACTCTACAATTGACCTCTCTTTTTTCGGTAACGAAACTAATTCCATAATTTTTGATATATCTTTTGTTGGCTGTAAATATTGTTCTTTCTCTGAATGTAGTATATATTTAACTGTTTCATCATAACCGAACTCCTTGTAGTACTCCTCCACCTCACTAAGCTTATGACTATCCATTATAAAAATTTATTTATATCTAGGAGCATAGAGCTTTTTCTTCAGTAGATCGATGCAATAATTTCTAATTTTATCCTTTTCAGTCATTTTAACCGGTGCAGATAACTTTTTAAAATCTTGCCTTTTTTGCTCAACCATAGCTTCCAACTCTTCAAGAGTTAGACTGCCTATAAGCGCAGATGCTATGTTGCTGTTGAGCTGTAACATTTTGGTTAACTAGTTTTTTATAATTGGAGAAATAGTTAACGATTTAGAAAGGATTTTGGACGTAATAACGCCAATGCCAATATAGGATTTGAGGGTGTAAAAAGACTTGAAAATTGAGCTTATCATTTTGATGACAGCACGAGTATTTATTAGTATCATAATTTATATTTTTGAAATAAAAAACTAAAATACAAGTAACTACTCTATTAAGAGTGGTTGAAAAAGGATTTGAGAAAGGTGTGAAAGTTAATTGTGAAAGCTGTGAAAGCTGTGAAGATTTTGAGTTTATTTGAGTGAAATTTGTGCAAGTTTATGCTCAATATCATCTTTATATTTTTTTGCTATAGGGGGCTTTTCAAAAGTACTACCTTCGATGGATAGACCTGGAATTATATTCATCACCGCTTTAGCAACTATACCTCTTCTATTTATTATATCATTAGAAATGAAGCCTAGTTTTTTACAATAGTCATACCATATCACAATTGCCCCTTTCATACCAAACTTATCTATGAATCTTCCAGCAACATCTAAAACAGGGTGTTCGATTTCTTTTAAAACATTAAGGCATTTAATCTCCAAATCTTTACTTTTGAAGAGAGATGATTCTGATGCTTTTGAACCTGAAGTTGCAACACTTTTAACTTGCTCATTTTTTTCTACAACAGTAGATAATTCTAAGGCAATCTCTATAATGTTATCCGAATTAAATATCACTCTTGATTCTTGAAATGGTTCATCACCACGAAAACACACTCCATTTTTTGTTACTTTATGTAAAGTCCAAGGGTTACCAAGCATACTAGGCGTTAGATAATCGAACTCTTCTTCAAGTTCTTCTTCAGTACTAGCAAACTTTCCAGATTCTAAAATAGTGTTAATCCAAAGCAGTTGATATAAACAACCATTAACAAAAGCCTCAATAGAATTCAATGAACCTACACTTTCTAAGTATTTGTATTCAGAAATAAAACCAACGTGAGATTGATTGTAACTATTTGCTTCAACTTTATTTAATGAAGCAATAAGTTGATTGATATATTTATGATCAGGCTGATAGGTTTTTTTAATATCACACTTAAACTTATCAACTATTACTTTCCGAAAAACATCATTATATTGCATTTAAGTGCACTTTAAAGTCATTCAGCAATATTAATGTTTATCTTTACAGTATACAATACCGAATACGGTTTTGTTAAAAAAACGAATATTAACCTCTCAGAGGCACTGTATTTACTATAACTGAAACGGAAGGGGTTTATTCAAAATCCAGTTTTCGCAAGGAAGTGTGGGTTCGATTCCCACTCGAGGTACAAAAAAACCCTGCTAATCTTAAGATTGACAGGGTTTTGTATTTAAATTGTACGGTATCTATCAAAAATAAACTTAAACTTTAGCCAAAACGTCTGCTTGTACATAGGAATGCATTCCTGAGGCGGCTTTTCTTCCGTCGCCCATAGCAAGAATTACTGTTGCTCCACCTCTTACAATATCGCCACCGGCAAAAAGACCCGGAATTGAAGTCATCATATTTCCATCAACTTTAATAGTGTTCCATTTTGTGATTTCAAGTTCAGGCATACTTTGTTGGATAATTGGGTTTGGAGAAACACCAACGGCAATCACTACACTGTCAACATCAATATCGTATTCTGAACCTTCAATAACAACGGGTCTTCTTCTTCCTGAAGCATCAGGTTCTCCCAATTCCATTTTTTGCACGCGCATTTTATTTATTTTGCCTCTTTCATCTGCAAAATATTCAATTGGCGAGGCCAAATTGATAAATTCAATACCTTCTTCAATGGCGTGTTTTATTTCTTCTGCTCTTGCGGGCATCTCTTCCATCGTACGTCGGTACATAATAATGGCTCTTTCGGCGCCCATACGTTTTGCGGTTCTTACAGAGTCCATCGCCGTATTTCCGCCTCCGACAACCACTACATTTTTACCGGTATGAACAGGCGTATCGAAATCTTTATTTCCTCCGCCCATTAAATTAACTCGGGTTAAAAATTCATTGGCACTTTGAATGCCGTTATAATTTTCGCCTGGAATATTCATAAAATTTGGCAATCCGGCGCCACTTGCGATAAAAAAGGCAACATATCCTTCTTCTTTTAAATCAGCGATGGAAGCGGTTTTACCTACAATAAAATTGGTTATGAATTTAACGCCCATATTTTTGATGGTATTAATTTCATAGTCAACAATTGACTTTGGCAAACGAAATTCAGGGATTCCATATTTTAAAACCCCGCCAAGATCGTGCAAGGCTTCAAAAACAGTGACATCATAGCCAAACTTTGCCAATTCACCGGCTACTGTTAATCCTGCAGGTCCAGAACCTATCACTGCCATTTTAATGCCGTTTGGTTCCGCCAAAGCCGGAATGGTAGTTGGTCCGTGTTCACGTGCGTAATCGGCTACAAATCTTTCAAGATGGCCAATTGCGGCACCTTCCTTGCTTAATTTTTTAACATAAAAACATTGTGCTTCGCATTGAATTTCCTGCGGACAAACCCTTCCGCAAATTGCCGGTAAGGAGTTGTTTTCTTTTAAAACTTCAGCAGCTCCAAGTACGTCTCCTGCTTCAAGATATTTTATAAATTTTGGAATATTGGTGCCAACTGGGCAACCAACAATACAAGTTGGAACAGCGCAATCAAGGCAACGGTGAGATTCACTCAGCGCCATCTCTAGGGTCAAGCCTTTATTGACTTCAAGATTGCTTTTATTCCTCACATTGGGGTCTGCTTCAGGCATACGAACCCTTGNNAATATTTTATGGGATATAAATTTTTAGTTAATTTAACGATGTTGCTTCACAAGATTTTACGTACTCTTCATAGTTTTCTGATTCTTTGTCTTTGTAAGCGCCTAATCGGCTTAACATTTCATCAAAATTAACTTTATGAGCATCAAACTCCGGTCCGTCAACACAAACAAATTCCGTTTTTCCGCCAACAGAAACCCTGCAGGCACCGCACATTCCAGTGCCGTCAACCATAATGGTGTTTAAACTTGCCATGGTGGGAATGTCGTATTTTTTTGTGGTTAAAGCGGCGAATTTCATCATTACAGCCGGACCAATAACAATGGCTTCATTTATTTTTTCTCTTAAAATGACTTCTTCCATTCCTTGGGTGACCAAACCTTTCGTGCCTTTTGAGCCATCATCGGTCATCACAATAAGTTCATCGGAGTATTCAGCCATTTCATTTTCAAGAATTACCAGGTCTTTATTTCTGGCAGCAATAATAGTGATCACCCTGTTTCCCGCTATTTTCATCGCTTGCACGATAGGAAAAAGAGGCGCGACACCAACACCGCCACCGGCGCATAAAACGGTTCCCACATTGGCAATATGGGTCGCTTTTCCAAGCGGTCCCACCACATCCAATATAAAATCACCTGCATTCATAGCGCAGAGTTTATGTGATGAAACGCCAACTCTTTGAACTATTAAGGAAATTGTGCCTTTTTCAACATCGGCATCTGAAATTGTTAACGGGATTCTTTCGCCATTTTTATCGATTCTTAGGATGATAAAATGTCCTGCTCTACGACTTTTGGCAATATATGGGGCTTCAATAATCAGCCTTGCCACATTTTCTGAAAGAAATTTTTTTTCGATAATTTTAAACATATTCTAATTCAAAATTGTTAAACCTTATAAGAAGAAATACGTTAAACTTTGGAAATACTTTTCAACGCTATTTCGGATGCAAATTTATTAAAAATAATTGAAATAAATCGCTATAAATGCACTTTATATTATGGTATTATCAAACAATTTGGCTTTTAGGTGTTGATTTTATTATGATATTTATCATATAATGAGTAATTAATAATAGGAGGCAGGCGTTAATTTGGAAGAAAACGCTTGGTCTGATCGAAAATTGGAGTTTCCTTAATTTTTACAAAAATGAAGAATTTTTAAAGCAAAAATTGAATTTATAATAAAATCCGTAATAACTTCACAAGTGTTTTTTACGGATTTTTTTTTAAAGGAAGCTATATACTCTATTAAAATATTGGGAAATTACTTGTCATTTATTCAGATACAATAATGGGTGTTTTTGTTGAAATGCCATTGTTGTTAAAGGCTTCAATTTGAAAATAATAGGTGTCGGTTCTGTCCATTCCCGTAAAGAAATAATCATTTTTGCCATAAACCATTATACTTCCGTACAATTTTTCGGGCGATTTTCCGAAATAAATTACATAACCATCAGCATCCGTATTTTGTTGCCAACGAATCCAAGAACTTCTTCTTTCTCCATATTTTTTAGGATCCGCACGAAGCACCATAAATTTTTGAACTTCATCTGGAACCTTTCCGTTGCCTTTTCCAAAAACCCTAAATCCGCTTAAGGCAAATTTTCCTGTTGGCATGGCTATGTTTTCCAATTTTAAATAACGTGCTTTTGCGGGTTTTTCCAACTCAATATAATCGTGAGGAACATCGGTTTTGTTTTTGCTTTTATCAACCAAAGTCGTCCATTTTTTTCCGTCATTTGACATTAGAATTTTATACTGATGAAATTTGCCCAATGTTTTTCCCCTAAATTCCACATCTTGGTCGGCATAATTAATTTGAAGGGCATTTATGGTAGAAACCTCGCATAAATCGGTTTGAAACCATTCGCCTTTTTCGCCCGATTTTGCGCTCCAATAGGTTCTTAAGTCTTCATCAACAGCATAATTGGCTTGATTTCCTCCAAGAGTTGAGGAAACTTGAACGGGTTTGTTGTAATTCAATAACATCCAACCCAAAAAAAGTCCTTTCGAAAAATCTTTTTCTTTTGCATATTCAGGCAAATAAGTAGGATAATCGCCATAAGCGGTGTTACAAAACAAAACATCCTCTTTATCAAAACCAGCAGGCCATATCCCTACACGGCGTTCAAAGTTATTTTTCTGGCCTAAAATTATGGTTGAAGTATGCCACCAATTTCCAAAATTATCTTGATAGGTCGCACCATGACCAGCACCACGGGCAAATCCACCAGGTTTATAAGCAAAAGGATTGTGTGATTGATATGAAAAACCTTCTAAAGGTTTATCGCTTACGTAAACGCCATCGGCATAACCGCTAAACTCTGTTGCAGGCGCGCCATATTGTAAATAATATTTGTTGTTATATTTGGTTACCCAAGCGCCTTCCATAAAAGGTTGTAAAAAAGTATTGTCATTAAATTCGCCAAAACGTTCCCAGCCGTGGTCTTGTGGATGTAATGATATTAAAGGCTTTACCAGCCCGTTCGATTGCAGGGTTTTTGTGTTTAATTCTGTTCCCAATAGCGGAAATTCATTACTTGATCCCCAATAAAGAAAGAGTTTGTCTAATGCTTCATCATACAAAAACCCAGGATCCCAAGCGCCAACTTTTAGGGTATCAACTGCAATTTTCCATTCGTCTTTGGTAGGATTTGTGCTTTTCCAAATTGGGAAATCCTTTTCGTGGGTCGAGCCATAAACATACAACGTATCTTTCATGGCAAAAACGCCCGGCGCATTTAGGTCGTGCGTATATTTATTGTCTAATAAAAATTTTCTGTACACAAAATTCCAATTCAGCATATTGTCACTCCACCAATATCCTTCCTGATTTGTTGAAAATAAAAAATAGTTGCCCTGGAAGTTTACGATTACCGGATCGGCAGTTGCGCGATGCTTTCCCTGGGTTGAAAACACTTCAAATGGCGTATAGCCATAATCAAAATTTATGGGGTTGCAATACGTTTTTTGTTGCGCATAGCTTTCTGTTATTATTAAAGCAAACAGTAAAAAAAAAATATTTTTCATCTTATTTTTATTTATTTGGGCGTGACCCTCCGTAAAAACTTCGGGTCGGGCTATCGGCTTTATCCACGCTAAAAAAGCGCGGGATATCACCTCTATCCCTCACGCAACTTAGTTTCTGTACAAAATTATTTCATTTCAAAACTAACGGCAGTTCCTCCTCCATTTTTCAAATTTAATTTTAAAATGGATTTATTGCTAACCTCTATGGTTTTTATTTCATAGCTAATTGGATTATTTTTCCAGTCAGCAGTTTTACTGTCTTGATAAATTGTCGCTTTGTATTTTTTATTCGGAGAAAGAAAATCTAATTTTATCTCAGTTTTACGTGCATTTTCATCGGTTATGGCGCCAAGAAACCAACGCTCTCCATTTTTCTCCTTTCGGGCTACCGTGATGTAATCCCCTGGTTCGGCTTCAAGATATTTAGAATCTTGCCAATCTACGGCAACGTCTTTTATAAATTGAAAAGCATCAGGATATTTTTCATAATTTTCAGGTAAATCGGCAGCCATTTGTAAAGGGGAATACATTGTTACAAATAATGCCAGTTGTTTTGCCAAAGTGGTGTGTACCTGTTCTTTTTTAGAACTGTCATAAACACTCATTTTAATTTCAAAAATTCCCGGCGTATAATCCATTGGGCCGCCAAGTAACCGTGTAAATGGCAAAATAGTTTCGTGCATTGGAGGATTTCCATTGCTCCAAGCGTTAAACTCATTGCCTCGGGCAGCTTCGGCAGCAAGGTAATTAGGGTACGTTCTGCTGTAACCCGTTGGTCGAGAACTTTCGTGGGAATTAATCATCATTTTGTAATCGGCAAATCGTTGCGCCACAAAATTGTAATGATTGACCATAGTTTGCCCATCATGATATTCGCCACGAGGGATTATTTTGCCTACATAACCCGATTTTGCTGCAGGATAACCATATTTTTCCATTAAATTTAATGCCCTGTCAAGGTGTCTTTCATAATTGGCAACCGAACCCGAAGTTTCGTGGTGCATAATCATTTTTATGCCTTTTGATTTTGCATAATCGGCAATTTCTTGAATATTGAAATCGGGGTAGGGCGTAATAAAATCAAAAACGTATTCTTTTCCATATCCAAACCAATCCTCCCAACCAACATTCCAACCTTCTACAAGAACGCCATCAAAGCCATGTTTGGCTGCAAAATCAATGTATCTTTTAGTATTTTCCGTGGTTGCGCCATGTTTTACCGCTGGTTTTAGGTCTTTGTTTTGGGCTGTGGATGCAGTTTGAGACCCCGTATAATCCCAAGTGGCTTTGCCAACGTGCATTTCCCACCAAATTCCTATATATTTCATTGGTTTTATAAATGATGTGTCTTCAATTTTGCAAGGCTCATTTAGGTTCAAAATCATTTTTGAGGCAACAATATCACGTGCATCATCGCTAATCATAATGGTTCTCCAAGGCGAAAAGGCCGGTGTTTGCAAATAGGCTTTGTTCCCAATTGCATTTGGAACCAAAATTGAAGTAAATTGGAATTCATTTGGTAAAACATTCAAGTGCATTATCGGGTAATTTACCACTGCCGCCTCAAAAATATTGATGTAAATACCATCGGTAGATTTCATCATTAAAGGTGATTGGATTCTATAATTATCTTTAATGGATTTAAGGGCAATGCCATTATTCATATCTAATTTTGAGTTGTCTATTTCTGAAATTTTTGTTTCGTTATAAACATATTCCTGACTGTCGAAATCACCTGGAATCCAAAATGTTTTGTGGTTTCCTGTTAAATTAAACTGTGTTTTCTCGTCGGAAATAATGAAATAATTTAACTTCTCCTGCCGCGGGAATTCATAACGAAAAGCAACGCCTTCATCATAAATTTTGAAAATAACATTCATTTTTCGGCCTGTCTCTATTTGGTCTAAAAAATAGGTGATTTGGTTGTATATATTTTGAATAACAGCAACTTCACCAAGAACTGGTTTCCAAGGTTCGTTAACCGATTTTGTTTCGGTATTAATTATAGAAAAACCACTTTCCAAAGCGGGCATTTCTTTAAGTTGCATTCCTAAAGTGCTTTGCTTTACAATATTTTTTCCTTTAAAACTTATTGAATAAGTTGGTTTTCCGTCGTTGGAGACAGAAAATTGTAATTCAATGTTTTTTGATGGCGATTGTATGTTTTGGGAATGAAGCGTATTTATAACGAAAATAAGCAGAATAGAAAAAAATAGTTTCATTTTATGATTTTTAAATTTGACATTGTTGATTGAATATACTCCTATTAAGGTTAAAGTAAAAACCCTTCAATAACAATGACGAAGGGTAATTACTTAATAAACCAATTTATTTAACCAACTCAAAAATTACTTTATTATTTATATTTGAATTTCCTCCAACAAAAACTTCAAACATTCCTGGTTCTGCCACAAAATTTAAATCATAGTTGTAAAATTTCAAATCTTCAATTGACAGGGTAAATGTCACCGTTTTTGTTGCTCCTTTTTTAAGAAATATTTTTTGAAACCCTTTTAACTCTTTTACAGGTCTTGTAACAGAGCCCACTAAATCTCTCATATAGAGTTGCACCACTTCTTTACCATCATAATTTCCCGTATTGCTTACGTCGACAGAAACTTTTATTTTGTCGGAAACTTTCATTTTATTTGAAGAAATTACAATTTTTCCATAATTAAAAGTTGTGTAGCTTAATCCATATCCAAAGGGAAATAGGGGCGTGTTACATTCATCTAAATAATTGGAACGAAATTTTTCGAATTCACAATTATCAGTTTTTGTTTTATTTAAAGGTCTTCCTGTATTTTTATGGTTGTAAAAGATTGGAATTTGCCCAACACTTCTGGGGAAAGTTGCGGTTAACTTCCCTGAGGGATTTACATCTCCAAACAACACATCCGAAATCGCCAATCCGGCTTCACTTCCCGGAAACCAAACATTTAATATTGCCGGCACTATATTGTTTTCTTCCACTAAAACTAAGGGTCTTCCTGTAAATAAAACCAAAACAACAGGTTTTCCCGTTTTTAATAAAGCTTTTAGCAGGTCTTTTTGTGTTTTGGGAATTTCAATGTTTGTTCTGCTACTGCTTTCTCCGCTCATTTCTGCCGATTCACCCAATGCCGCAACAATTACATCAGCTTTCGCGGCAATTTTCAAGGCTTCTGAAATTAACTCTTCTTTGGTACGATTGTCCCGAAAAATTTCTTTTCCAAACATGGTTCCCTTCTTTTCAAATTCTTCGTCCTCGTCTAAATTACTTCCTTTTGCGTAAAGTATGGTGGCTTTATCTCCCACAGCCTCTTTTATTCCATCAAGAAATGCATTTGATTTATCTTGTTTGGTTGCAACGCTCCAGGTTCCGGCCATATTTTCTTTTGTGTTTGCCAATGGACCAATTAAAGCAATAATTCCCGATTTTTTTAAAGGCAATAAATTATCGTTATTTTTTAACAAAACCATGGATTCTGCACCTACTTGTCTTGAGAAATTTCTATTTTCATCCGTAAAAATTTCTATTTTGGCCCTATTTTCATCACAATATTTATAAGGGTCTTCAAATAATCCCAATTCATATTTGGCTTTTAAGATTCTTTTCACTGCGTTGTTTAATTGCTCCATGGTAACATGGCCATATTCCACTGATTTTTTTAATGTTGTTAAAAACCCTTCTCCAACCATATCCATATCAACGCCTGCATTTAACGCCAAAGCAGAACTGGTATTCAAATCACCCATTCCATGATCTATCATTTCATTGATTCCTGTGTAATCCGTAACAACAAATCCGTTAAAACCCCATTGATTTCTTAAAAGGTCTGTTAATAGCCATTTATTTCCTGTTGCCGGAACTCCGTCAATTTCATTAAAAGAAGCCATCACAGAGCCAACTCCAGCATCTATGGCGGCTTTATATGGTGGTAAATATTCGTTATACATTCTAACTTTGCTCATGTCAACAGTATTATAGTCCCTTCCGGCTTCAGAAGCTCCATACAATGCAAAATGCTTTACGCAGGACATTATTGTATTGTTTAAAGTTAAATCATCTCCTTGGTAACCATGAACCATTGCTTTTGCAATTTCACTACCTAAATATGGATCTTCCCCTGACCCCTCTGAAACACGTCCCCAGCGAGGATCTCTAGAAATGTCTACCATGGGAGAAAATGTCCAGTTAATGCCGTCAGCACTTGCTTCAATTGCAGCAATTCGCGCAGTTTTTTCTATCATTTCCATATCCCAGGAACATGATAGTCCTAAGGGAATTGGAAAAGTGGTTTCATAACCGTGAATTACATCCATCCCAAAAATTAATGGTATTTTTAAACGGCTTTTTTCAACGGCAATTTTTTGAACTTCCCTTATTTTTTTTGAAGTTTTTATATTAAATAGCCCGCCAACCTTTCCTTCTTCAATTTTTTTTGCAATATCAGAATTTTGCGCTTGCCCTGTGGTTATATCGCCTGCGGAAGGCAAGTTTAATTGCCCTATTTTTTCTTCTAAAGTCATTAAATTCAATATTGAATCTACTTTAGCGTCATAAGTCGTTCTGTTATTGTTGGCGGTTTTATTTTTTTCAGGAGTGCATGATGCCAGCTGAAGTAAAATGACACAACCAATTATACTATTGATTACTATTAATTTATTCATTTTTATTTTTTATTTTTGAGAACAGCCAAGGCAACAATTGAGGCTCTGAAAATGCCGAGTCCCAACTATTGTGATTGTCTATATCATATAAAGTGAAACTTGGTTTTCCTCCCGCATTTAATATCGCAGCAACCATTTCTAAGGATAATAAAGGATTTACAACATCATCTTTTGCGCCGTGAAAAACCCAAAGTGCTGTATTTTTTGCATAATTTACTGCTGTTTCAGGATTTCCGCCTCCGCAAATTGGAACTGCGGCAGCAAACATGAGTGGTTTTCTGGATAAAATTTCAAACGTGCCCATTCCGCCCATAGATAGACCCATAACATAAACTTGTTCTTTTATAACATAAGAATCGTTTAATAAATTATCCATTAACGACATTGTTAATCCTAAAGATTTTGTTGATTCTCCTCCATTTGCAAATTTTAATGAGATGGGCTGGGTTGTTCTGTCAACTTCTGTATTTGCCCAATAATCATTTTCAGGACATTGAGGAAATACGACAATTGCGGGAAATTGTTTTCTATTGTCATTTGCTAAAAAAAGCGAACTCCCATGAGTTAACTGAGAATAATTGTCACTTCCGCGTTCTCCGGAACCATGTAAAAACAAAACTACTGGATATTGTTTTTCTTTTGAAAAATTTATTGGATATAAAATTCTGTATTTTAAAGTATCATTGTTTCTAATAAATTCTTTTTTTTCAAATAATGAGTTTTCTGAATTTTGGGCATTGCTAATTAAAAATCCTAAAAAAATGCTTAGGCAAATAAAGGTTTTTTTATAATTCATAGGTAAAATTTAATTTTGTTAGGCCACTTTGTACATCGGTGTTTTGCATAAATAATTTCCAAAGTAGCCTTGATCTGTAATTTTCTATCATAATAATAATTGGACCTTGGTCAATAGCCAAATAGGCATTTGCCACCCAAAAATTATAATGCGGACTGAAAGCATCGTAAAAACCTGCCGGACCAAGCAGTTTGTCTTTATTTTTGTAAAAATACCTAAGTGCCTTTAAAGATTCATTTGGGGTATAAGGCATTGAACTTAGTGCCGCAGTTGGCGAAATTACCCCTAAGTCATTTTCTGGTTTATGGGCAGAATAGCCAATACTTCCATCAGCATTACGTGAATAACTTGCTGTAAGTCCCCAACAATCAGCTCCATAGTCTTTATATTTTAAGGGATTTTCTACACAGTAATTATAATTTATTTTAGAATGATTTGTGTTCACATTCCAATAATTCACATACTCGTCGGTAAGGCCTTTGGGGTTTAATCCCAAATAGGAGTAGTGTGCCCAAAAAAGTGGTCCGCCATATTCCTCGGATCCTTCATGGTTTACCAAAAGGGGAAAATTGTATTTTACGTTTGCCGATTTTATTCCTCCATTTGAAGCCCATCCATTGGAATAGACCTCTTTGGAAATTCCAAAATCTGGCGATGCTGCTGCCATAATATAGGCAATTAGCACCTCATTGTATCCTTTTAATTTAAAATTTTTGGCAAAAGCCAAATTAGGGCTCCAATGCCAGTAAAGCGTATTTTGATTTTGGGTGTACCAATTCCATTCCACACCTTTCCAAAGCACATCTGCTTTATTTGCCAAAGCCTTTTCGTTGGTGTTGCCATTTTTAAAATATTCTTTGACGCAAATGAGCCCTTGAACAAAAAAGGCAGTTTCAACAAGATCCCCACCGTTGTCATCTGGGCTAAATGGAATTACTTTACCGTTTGTGCCTTCAATCCAATGAGGCCAAGCGCCGTGAAAACGATCTGCATTTTCAAAAAATGCCAATATTTTATTCAATCGGTTGTAGCCTTCATCTTTAGTGATAAAACCTCTTTCGATTCCCACTAAAATACTCATTAAACCAAAACCGGTTCCTCCTGTGGTGACCACATGTTCATTTAAACTCGGATTGGTGGGGTGATACCGTTCTTTGGCCGCGCCAGAGCTGGATTCTGCAAAATCCCAAAAGTATTTGAATGTTTCTTTTTGGGTTAAATCCAGTAATTCTGTATCACTTAAAATAGGTTCATCATCAGATAAATCATTTGGAAAATCAATTTCTGTGTATTTATAATTGTCATCGGAACAGGAAAAAATCACTAGTGATAAAAAAAGTAAAAATATTTTTTGTTTATTCATTGTCATTAATTTTATAAACGGAACTTTTAAAACTAAGTTTCGTTAAACCATTTATTACATCGGTGTTTTTCATAAATAAATTCCATAATAAACCTGTGCGGTAGTTTTCAATCATTACCGGTATTGGGCCTTGGTCTATGGCCAAATATCTTGGTAAAAACCAATTATCTTGTAAACTAAATGCGTCGTAAGGGCCATATTTTCCGATGAGAGAATCGTGGTCTTTATAAAGGTTTTTAAGCATTTGCAGACTCTCTTTAGGGGTATATGGAAATGAGGATAGAGCAGCGGTTGGAGAAATAACGCCCAAATCGTTCCCCGGTCTGTGTCCAGCATAACCATCTATAGAATAACTAGAGGTTAACCCCCAAAGGTTTTTTCCGTAGCCCTTGATTTTTTTTGGGTTATCCAAGGCGTATTTATAATGGATTTTGGCCTGATTTTGAGTGAGCTTCCAATAATCGGCATATTGATCTGAAAGCCCTTTGGGATTTAATCCCAGATACGAATAGTGTGCCCAAAACAAAGGGCCAACTTGGGCATCTTCATTCTCATAGTAATCAAGAACGAGAGCTTTGCCATATAACGAATCGTTAGAGACAATGGCTCCATTTCTGGCCCAACCTTTTTCATAAACCGATTTCTTAATGGAATGTGTTGGTGATGAAGCAGCGAGCACATACATAATTAGGCATTCATTATAACCGCCAACGGGGAAATTCATCTCCCAGCCATCTGTGGGCGACCAATGCCAGTATAAAACGTCTTCACCGTTTTTTGTGTACCAATTCCACTCTATCTCACGCCAAAGTTTATCAATTTTGGCAACCAATTTTTTTTCTTGCTCATTTCCGGTTTTAAAATATTCGGAAACAGTTAATAAGCCTTGTGCTAAAAAGGCAGTTTCAACTAAATCCCCACCTGTGTCTTTTTTGCTAAAAGGTTGAATTTTCCCTGTTTTGCCATTTAACCAATGTGGCCAGGCACCGTGAAATCTATCTGCTTTTTCAAGAAAATCGACAATCTTCACAAATCGGTCAAGGGCATCTTCCCTTGATATAAAATTTCTTTCAACGCCCACTAATATCGCCATTAAGCCAAAACCAGACCCTCCAGTGGTTACAATATCTTTATCGTTGAAAGGGTAAATATTGTCTAAATGGATGCGTTCACGCCCCATTCCGGAATTTGGTTCAGCGCCCTCCCAAAAATAATTAAAGGTTTGTTTTTGAACTAACGTTAAGAGCTCTTCATCTGAAATAGGTTCAGGATTTTTATAAACGGGAACATTATTTATTTTTGCGTTGCAACCGATACCGCACGCCAAAACAAATGCAATACCTGCAATTATGGTTTTTGAAAATTTCATAAATTATTTACTCCTTTTTTTTATTTTTAGTTGTATTCAATGGAGAATTCAACTAAAGATAAATGCCAACAAAAATTATTTTTTTATAAAGAAAATTGTATTTCCAAAAAAACAAAACTTTCATTGGAAATACAATATCTCTATTTTAAATCAATCATTACTCATTCATAATGGTCTGAATTTCTTCCGGAGTAAGCGCTTTGTTAAACAAACGTAATTCATCCATAAAACTTAAATCAGATAAATGGTTCCAATAACTAAATGTTTCCCCACCGGCGCCAATGGTTAAAGTTTCACAGCCTGCCCAATCAACACCGGAGGCAAAAGTTGCTGAAAGTTTTTCAACGCCGTTAAAATAGATGGTGCTTTTTGTTTGGGAAACTGTAAAGGCAATATGAACCCATTCGCCGGCAGTAACATTAATTACGCCGCCATCATTCCAGCTTTCACCAGTACCAGTTCCAACGTTAATTTTTATTCTTTGTTCAGTACCGCTTCCTTCCCTAAACAATCTGAAGCCTTGGTTGCGATTTTCGGGAACATTGTTTCCAACAACTAAAATTCCCGCTCTGTCTGGGGTTGCATTTACTTTATACCAAAAAGCCCCACTAAATTCATTTCCAAATAAGCCATCAATTGGGAATGTTAGGTTAGCGTCTGTTGCTCCCGCATAAGCACTTATGCCTAAGACACTTTGGCCCGCAAAACCGGGTGTTCCAACAACTGTAGGCTCTGTGCCGCTAACAAATTCTGTATTTGTTCCGTCAAAAGGCATATAAAATGTTTCCCCGTCATATTTTGGCGTGTAAGAGAATACGCTTCCAGAATCATCTGTAATCACGTTTTGAATTTCTGTTTCTGTAAGTGCTTTGCTGAAAATACGCAATTCATCCATATAACTTAAATCGGACCTGTGACCCCAGTAACTGAAAGTTTCCCCTCCGGCACCAATGGTTAAGGTTTCACAACCTGTCCAATCAATTCCAGCAGACATGGCAGCAGATAACATTTCTATTCCATTTATATAGATGGTGCTTTTAGATTGGGAAATTGTAAATGCAACATGTACCCATTCACCGGCAGTGACATCAATAACGCCGCCATCATTCCAGCTTTCGCCTGTTCCCGTGCCAACATTTAGTTTTATTCTTTGCCCTGTGGCATTTCCCTCCCTAAACAATCTAAATCCTTGGTTGCGATTTTCAGGGACATTATTTCCAACAACCAAAATACCGGATCTGTCGGGTGTTGCATTTACTTTATACCAGAAAGAGGCGCTAAAATCATTATTTTTAAGATCATTCATTGGAAATTTTAAATAAGAATCTGTTGCACCGGCAAAGGAGTTTAACCCCAATACACTTTCTCCGGCATAACCGGGAGTACCAACAACTGTTGCGCTTTTAAGACTTATTAAATCTAAATAATCGCCATCAAAAGGCATATAAAATATTTCTGCATCATATTTGGTGGTGTACGGTGAAACTTTCATAAAGTTGACGAGTTTCGTAGTCGTTTTTCCTTGAAGATCTGTTGCTGTAATTTTTAAGATATGTTCCCCGTTAGTAAGGTTCTCGTAAAGATACTCTTCTACCGCACGACGGTAATCTTTAAAACTAGAGTAGGACACAATCTCTACATCATCCAGAAACACTGCGATTGAGCCAATTTCAATATCGTCTATTACTTCAAATTTAATATTTATGGAAGTTACAATATCTGTCACTTGAATTTTAGTGCCTTCCAAAGGATAATTAACCTTAATTACAGGTGCGGATTCATCTGCCCCTGGACTTACTGGAGTAATGTCGTCTATCCCGTCGTTACATGAAATTGCAAAAACGACTGTCAGTATTCCAATAAAGATATTTTTTAATATTTTCATTTCGTTTGTGTTTTTAATATTCAGATTCTATTAATTACTTCCTAAAATTGGTAATTTATCAACTTGCGCTTGAGGATAAGGAAGATAAATTTTACTTTCCGTAAAAGTTCTTCCGTCATAACTAAGTGCACTATAGTTTCCAAGTCGTGCCATGTCATAATAACGAGTACCCCATTCCATGGCCAATTCAGCAAATTTTTCGTCCATAACTTGTGCGTTTGAAACTCCAGTTAGTGGCGTTAAGCCAGCTCTTGATCTTACTGCATTAACAGCCTGGTCTGCCGTCATTCCAGTACCTGCGGCACCATTTGTCAAAGCTTCGGCATGCATTAATAATATTTCAGCATATCGAATACAGGTAAAATTTTTATTGGTTCCATAATCTGTTCTGCCTGCCGTAAGTTGGTTTGATGGCAAATAATGTTTGCCGCTTGCAAACATTGCTCGTGCATAATCGTTTATTCTGTCACCATCCCTTGTGGTGTTTGAAATCCAACTAGGCAATGTAGCAAAATTAGGATCCGATTTTATTTCAGCAATACCTCTATTTGTAAATAGGACACTAGTTTCTAAACGAACTGTTTCTCCTCTGCTTAACATAAATTTAATATATTTTAAACTAGGCTCATAAAATCCCCATCCGCTGCTTGCACCAGTAACGCTAGGAGTCCAGTTTTCGGGGCCAAAGAAGGCAAAAAGATAACTTTTTGTGCTTCCCGCTCCTTGTCCAAAATCCGAATATTGAAATTCAAGCAAATTTTCATTATTCAGTTTTCCGTCTAATTTAAAAAGCTCATAGAAATCGGCCTCCAAATTAAATTTTCCGGAGGCAATAATTTGTGAAGTGGCTTCTGCAACTTTTGGATAATTTTTTAATTCCAAGTTTGCCAAAGCTTTTATTGCCAAGGCGGTGTATTTTGTTACGCCACCCTTAATGTCTGTACGTTGGTTTGGGTTCATATCAGGCAATAAAGGAATCGCCTCGTCCATTTGATCTGAAATGTGCTGCATTATTTCATCTTTAGAGGAAACGTTTGCAATCAATAAGTCTGAAGGATCTGAACTTGTGGTAATGAATATATCTCCCCAAACCCGAGACAGTTGAAACAATAAAAATCCGCGTAGCGTTTTTGCCTCTGCAATATATTGGTTTGCTAGTGTTGCATTACCTCCGTTTTGTTTATACAACTCAACTTGTTCCATAGTTGAGTGCATCACTAAAATATCTCCATAATAGTTTTGCCAAACAGAATTGTACATCCAATAATCTTTATTGTAAACAAATTTGTCTGTCTCCGAAAAATCTTGTTGGTCGCCAAGTCCTCCAGCATTAACATCATCTCCTCTAACAGCGATTAGCGGAAATTCTTCCCAGCCTCTAGACTGAAATTCTGAATAGGCACCAATTAGAGGCAAAATCATGTCAGATGAAACAGTATAATCTATATCTCCGGTAAACGATCTGTTTTCCGGCAGTTCATCTAAATTGTCATTACAGGCAGATGCAAACAATAGTGCGATAGCTATGGATGCGGGTTTTGTAAAATTATTTATAAATTTCATAATGATATTTTTTAATATTTAAATTTTAATATTCACCCCTAGCGTATAAACTGCAGGAATTGGATATGTTTGTGTATCAATACCATCTGATACCTCTGGATTGAAGCCGTTGTAGCTGAAAGAAGTAAACGGTCGTTCTGCTGTTAAGGAAAATCTAATATCTGGCATTTGGACCCCAAAAAGTTGATCTCCGTTTTTAATATTATAAGCCAACTGGATATTTTGGATTCTAAAGAATGAACCGTCCTCCACAAAATAATCACTCATTTTTTGGTTCCATCCTTTTCTTAATCCGGCTGATGATGGGTAGGAATTTGAGGTTCCTTCACCGTGCCAACGGTTAATTGCAAGGTTGGCATCTATATTTCCGTCAGATGTCCAAATTAATTCTCCACGTTTACGGTTTAAAATTTTATTTCCTGTTTGTCCCATCATACTTGTTGAAAATTCAAAGTTTTTATAGGTAAAACCAAGGTTCATGCCGTACATAAATGATGGTAGAAAGGAGCCTAATATTACACGGTCTCCATCATCAATTAATCCATCCCCATTTTGATCTTTATAGATTAAATCTCCAGGAACCAATCCATTAGCAACAGCTGCCGGGTCAGCCTGAACTTGGGCGTCATTTTGATATACACCAATTACTTCACGCCCATAAAAGGCGAGTAAAGGTTCACCAACATAAGATCGTTGACGAAATTCTGCAGAACCGCCATCAATATATTCCTGTCCATATAGGTCAAGCACTTCATTTTTTAAGGTTGAAATGTTTGCGCCAACAGTATATCTAAAATCATCTGTCACATTACTGTTCCAATTCAAGGCAAGTTCAAACCCGGAGTTTCTTATAGAGCCTACACTTTTATTAACGGTTCCTGCAACTAAAGGAAATCCGACAGGTATAACGGCTTCTTTGGTGTCACGAATAAAATAGTCAGCATCAACAGACAGTTTGTCGCCAAACAATCTTGAGGTAATCCCAACATTTATTTCTTCGGTAAGTTCCCATTTCAAAGAAGAAAAAGTACTTGAAGCAACGGTTCCCGAAACAAGCACGCCATCAATTGCGGTGTCAACCACCCTGGTTGTGTTTGCGCCATCACTTGCCGGAACATTGCTATTTCCAAGCTGACCCCAACTTGCACGTAATTTTAAATAATCTAACATACCGTTATCTTTCATGAAACTTTCTTCTGAAAGAACCCATCCTGCACCAATTGTAGGGAAATACCCCCATTTTTCTTGATATTTTGACGAACCATCTGCTCTTAAAGTTCCATATAACAAGTATTTGTCATTGAAATTATAAGACACCCTTCCAAAATATGAAAGTCCATACTGTCTGCTTCCGTCATCTCTTACGCTTTCAACATTAATTGTTCCTGCTTGGCTTATATACCAAGCAACCTCTTGATCTATTGATGGAATTTCTTCGCCTCTTGCGGTTAGCATATCCCAAGCGTCATCTCTATATGATGCCCCTGCCATTGCAGTTAAGTTATGTTTTCCAAAACTATTGGTGTAGGTTAGCACATTGTCCCAAATTTGGTTTGAAAAAGTCTCAAATCTTTTTGTAACAGAGGAGATAGGTCTTTGAAACCCAACGGTAATATAGTATGGCAGTTCTACATTTCTTGAGTCTAAAGAAGCGAAACTGTGGTTATAAGTTGTTTTAAAGGTTAACTTTTTAGGAATCAAGTTGAATTCCATGTAAAAGTTGGCTAAAATTTTTCTGTTTTTTAACCTATTGTTATTGAATTCTAATGCTGGAAAAGGGTTTTGGCCATTTCGATACCCAATGCTTTGGGCACTGGCATAATTTGTGGGCCAGGCCGCTGTATTGGCTTCGTCGTAAATTGGCAATATTGGTACGGCAAAATAAGCCTGATTCCAGGCACTTGATTCAGGGCTGTATTTTGTGGCGTTACTTAATATCATATTTCCACCTACAGTAAGCCAATCGGTTGCTTTAAAATCTATTTTTGAACGAAGATTAAAACGTTCATATTCATTTTTAGTATCTAGTACACCTTCTTGGGTAAAGTAATTTGTGCCAATTGCATAAGTTGCTTTTTCGTTTCCACCAGAAATGCTGATACTATGATTTTGTATTGTTGCTGGACGTAAAATTTCTTTATACCAATCCGTATTTATGTCTGGCACATTTGGATTTACCCTGCTTCTACCATATCGTTGCATTGCATTTGCAATAAAACTTACGTCGGCGGCAGATCCAGATTCTAAAGCCATTGTTGTAAACTGTTCTGCATTTGCCATTTTTAAAACATTTTGGGCAATCTGCACGCCGGAATAACCATCATATATAATTTCAGTTTTTTTGTTAAAACCGCCAGATTTGGTTTCTATCAATACCACCCCATTTGCAGCTTTTACCCCATAAATTGCCGACGCAGAAGCATCTTTTAATACGGAAATGGACGTAATGTCGGAAGTGTTTAAAAAATCAATATTGTCAAAAAACATTCCATCGACCACGTAAAGAGGTGCTGTACTTCCACTTCCTGGATAAGAGCCAATACCGCGAACACGAATGGTTGGGCTATCACCAGGGCTACCAACGCTCACAACCTGCAATCCCGCCACTTTACCTTGTAAAGCTTGCATGGCTGAACCAGTGGGTGTTTTTGAAATTTCTTCGGCCTTAATAGTTGTTATGGAAGAGGTTAAATCTTTAACATTCATTTTACCATATCCAATAACTACAACTTCATCTAAACTTTCTGCGCTATCTTCAAGCACAACATTAATAATGTTAGCCGTTCCAACCAAAAATTCTTTGGGTTTCATTCCAATGTAGCTAAAGATTAATACTTCATTTTGAGCAGCATTAATACTGTAATTTCCATCAAAATCAGTAGTAACTCCTCTAGTTGTGTTTTTTATTAAAACATTTACCGAAGGAATAGCCACTCCATCCGATGAAGTAACTTTACCTGTAATAGTTCTCCCCTGAGCAAAAATTAAGAAAGGAATGAATAATAAGGCGTAAATTATTTTTGTTTTCATTTAAATTAATTTAATGTTAAGTAATTGTTAAAGTTAAAAGGTTTGGTTCTTTAAACAAATGATTGCCTATACACTTTAATTACGCCATATAATTAAAAAAATAACTTTTTTTATAAAAGGTGTAATATAGCGCTTGGTATTTTTAAAGTAAATATTAAGATAACTTTACAAATGAAGTAGTAATGAAGTAGTTTTTGACAGTTAAAAAGGCCGAAAAATGCGTTTATTTTAATTAAAATTTTGTAAAAATCCTCTAAGACTGGCTTCCTTGGCGACCCCAAGCTTTATTTTTAACCGATATCGGTTTGTTTCAACACCCCTAATTGAGATATTAAGTAAGGGGGCAATTTCTTTGCTGCTCATATTCATTCTTAAGTAGGCGCAAATTTTTAAATCTTTGTGTGTTAAATTTGGAAAACTGGCTTTTAATTTGTTGAAAAATTCTTCATGAACCTGATTGAAGTTGTATTCAAAGAGTTCCCACCCGTCAACGTGTTCAATGGAATTGTCTATTTGCTTTATTAATTTTTTAAATGAATATTGATTGTTGAAATTATTTTTATTGGAAATCAATTCATCTTTTAAATGAAGCAATGTTTCATTTTTTTTAACCAAGGATATAGCAGTATTCGCCAATTGCTTGCTTTTGAGGATTATTTCATTTTTAAGCGATTCGTTTTTTAGCCTTATAATTTCTTTTTCATTTTCCTGAGTTTGTTCTTTTAATATTTTCTTTTGTGTTTTTTCATACATTAATTTAAGCAGCCTTTGTTCTTTTTTAATCTTTCTTTTATAAAAATAATAGATGAATATGCCAGTAAGAATCAATAAAAATGCATAAATAATAAATCCAGGGGTGCTTTTATACCAAGGTGATAAAACGGTAAATTCCAATGATAAAACAGACGATTTTTCTTTGTTGTAGCCAACGGTTCGTATGCCTAAATTATAGGTTCCGTCGGCAAGATTTGAAAACTCCAATACGCCATTTTTGGATTCAGTCCAGGGCGGATTTAAATGCAAGCTCGAAAGTTTGTACTCGAAACTATGGTCTTTAGAAAATGGAGAACTTACAATTATTGTAATTTTATTGTTTCGAAACGGGAGTGAAATATTGTTTGTATCCAGTGCAATGGCTCTATTGTTTATGTTTATTTTAGAAAGCACAGGTTTTTTCACGGCTTCTTTAACTGAAAATTTAGCCACATCAATAAACATGAACCCGTCATATAAATTTAGCGCAAAAGTAGAATCATTGATTTTTGAAATGTTTTCATAACCTGTTATGAGTCGCTTTTTAAAATACCTGTCGGGAATCAAAATATTTTTTGAATCATTTGAGAGGGAACTAAAAGACAGCGTGTTTTCTGTTTTGTAGGCGATTTCGTTACTATTGTCTTCGGAAATAATATAACCGCCTATTGAAATTTTTTCATTTAGTAAATTATAGGGAACAATACTGTCAAGCAGGGTTTCATATTTTTGCCATCCTTTTAGTGTGTGAAAAGCGATGGTGTTTTTGAGTTTGTAGATTCTTACAAAATAATCTGACCAAAGCCCTTTTTTATTGTAGTCTGTAATTTCTGTAATTTTCTCATAATTTTCGTCAAACTTAACCCGGGACAAACCCTTGTTTTCATGCGCTATCCAGGCAGTATGTTCATCTTCAAAAACAAGAAATCGGGCGGGAATGGTAGTTTTTCCCAAGTGTTTTACCTGCCATTCGCCATCTATTTTTTTAAAGCTTACCAAACCGGCATAAGTCCCCTGAACATAGGTTTTTTTTTGTTCCGGAACTTTATTGATTACCCAGCCACCCGTATAAGCCGATATGAGTTTTAAGGCATTGTTTTTAACCAAATAAGTGCCATTATTATGACCGCAAAACAAGTCGCCGTCAATTTCTTTTAGGCTCCAAACCTGGCCTTGGGAGCCTTCAATAAATTGTAATTTGCCGTAAACATCAATAAAATATAAACCGGTATTGCTTCCAATATAAATGGTATTTTTATAACTGATGATGTCATAAACAGCACCAAGTTTGCCAGAAATATCGTTGTAAAAATAATTTGGCGTATTCAAGTCAATAAAGGCAATTCCATTATCCAGTCCCAGCCAAAGTTCATTGTTTTTGGTTACACATTGACCCAATACGGTATTGTTTAC
The DNA here is from genome assembly GCA_003516285.1 of Lutibacter sp. GTDB lineage: Bacteria > Bacteroidota > Bacteroidia > Flavobacteriales > Flavobacteriaceae > Lutibacter. The sequence goes on from DPCK01000039.1 coordinate 69,898, forward strand.
GAGTCCAGTTTCTTTGCTGATGTTGAAGAGGATATTACCTGAATTATCGGTGATATAAATCCCATTTTTTATGGTACCGAAAAGCATGTTGCCATTATGCAATTGTGTAAATCTATTGAGTTGGTGCTTTTTAATTACAGGATTTATGGGTGTTTCCCAAGGAATAAGGATATTATTATCTAACAAATAAGAACCTCCAAGAGCAGTATTTATTAGAAATTGGCGATCATTTTTTTTTGTTATTGAGATGATTTTTGCGTTTTTTAATTTTTCAGCATAAAAAAAAGGTTTTAATTGTTGGTTTTCTAAAACAAAGATTCCTTTATCTAAGGTTGAAACATATAATTTGTCATTTACAACATCACAAGACATAATGGTCGATGACAAATTGTGGGAGGTAATTTTGCCTTTTTTATAAATGTAGATGTTTAAAAAGGATCGAAAAACAACAGCATCTCCAAATAAGACTATTTGCCAATATTCTTCATCTTTTGAAACGTCTATTTTCTTTTGGGTATTAAGAAGTGTGGTGTATACTAAGGCACCTTTGTTATTTCTTGAAAAATAGCCAAATTCCTCATAAGAACCCACATATATTTTATTTTGATAAACCAATAATGAACGAATGGTGGTTTTATTGGGCATTTCCCAAACATACCAGTTTAAACCATCAAATTCCAGTAGCCCGTTGTTATTGGCAACATATAATTTTCCATCCGCAGCATTGGCAATATCCCAATTTTGATTACTTGCCTTATAGTCATTAAGGGTGTAATTATTTATGTAATGGGCATATTGCGCATTGATAAGTTGAGACATAAAAACCGCAAGCAGAAAAAAATAGGTGTATTTTATGTTATTGGTGAATCTCATAAATAATTTTAAACGTCATTATTTTTACAAAAACAAATCTAGCTAAATCTGACAGAAAATAAAAGGACATGAGCAAAATAGAACATATTACTGAATAATTGCTTCTACTATTTTGCTAAAATAGTAGAGTATTATTTTTAGATAAAATAGGTAAATTATATTTTTGCAGCTTTAAAAAGAATGAGACTAAGTGATTAATTAAGAAAAGTTTAACAGTCTGAAATAAGGGAAAAATGATAATAAATCGGCTTACTGATTAATATTGTTTATTTTTGAAAATTCTTATAAAAGAAACCAACTTTTAATTTTAATATGAAAAAAATATTTTCACTTTTGGCATTTTTTGCGCTAAGTATTGCAAGTTATTCACAAATTCACGACCCGGTTAAGTGGTCAACTTCAACACAAAAAATTTCTGATTCAGAATATGATTTAATTATAACAGCAACCATAGAAGCAAAATGGCATTTGTATTCGCAAAATGTTCCTGAGAACGGTCCAATACCTACTTCTTTTTCGTTTAAAATAAGTCCGGATTTCAAGTTAATGGGAAAAACTTCTGAAGAAAAAGGGCATACCGTTCACGATCCTGTTTTTGATATGGAAATTAAGTATTTCGAAAATAAAGCCGTTTTTAAACAGCGTATAAAAGTACTTTCAGAAAAATCATTAAAAATTGCGGGAACAGTTGAGTTTATGGTCTGTGACGATTCAAGTTGTTTGCCGCCAACCGAAATAGATTTGGCTTTTTTAATTGCCGGAAATAAGACAAATGCGGCAATTGTAAATACAGATGTTAGCAAAGAAGTCCCAGAAGCTGTAGATGATGAAAACAAAGAGGCTTCGGCAGAAATAGTTGATAAAAGCAAAGAGGTTGTTACTGTTGTAGCTGCAAAAAACAGCAATAAAACATCAAATAAAAGTTTGTTAACTATTTTTATCATTGCGTTCTTTTCCGGATTTGCAGCTTTGTTAACGCCTTGTGTGTTTCCAATGATTCCTATGACCGTGAGTTTCTTTACAAAACAAAGTAGAACCAAGGCCGAAGGAGTTAAAAATGCGGTTATTTATGGACTTTCCATTGTCATAATTTATGTGCTTTTAGGATTATTGGTAAGCTTTATTTTTGGTGCAGATGCCTTAAATGCGCTGTCTACAAATGTTTGGTTTAACGTTATTTTCTTCTTTTTGCTGGTTATTTTCGCGGTTTCATTTTTAGGTGCTTTTGAAATTGTTTTGCCAAGTTCTTGGGGAACAACAGTAGATGCGCAAGCTGATAAAGGCGGCATTATCGGGATATTTTTTATGGCATTGGCTTTGGCCATTGTTTCATTTTCCTGCACCGGCCCTATTGTAGGAACGTTATTGGTTGAGGCAGCTGCGGGAGGAAATCAGATTGGACCAATTGTGGGTATGCTCGGATTTTCATTGGCGTTGGCAATACCGTTTGCGTTATTTGCTGCTTTTCCGGGTTGGTTAAATTCATTGCCAAAATCGGGCGGATGGTTAAATACCGTGAAAGTGGTGTTGGGATTTTTGGAATTGGCTTTGGCGTTTAAGTTTTTGTCGAATGCCGATTTGGTGTTACAGCTTCACTGGCTGGAAAGAGAAGTTTTCTTATCCATTTGGATCACCATATTTATAGCTTTGGCATTTTATCTTTTCGGAAAAATTCAGTTGCCGCACGATTCTCCTTTAACGCATATTTCGGTTGGAAGACTCAGTTTGGGAATGCTTTCCTTGGCATTTGCCATTTATATGATTCCCGGTTTGTGGGGAGCGCCATTGAATTTAATCAGTGCGTTTCCGCCCGCGCAACATTACAGCGAATCGCCGTACGGGGTGGGGTTTTCAAAAATGAATAGCGGAATGTCTTCCGGAGAAAATATAGAAATCCCCGATGGCGCACATTTAATGCCGCCTCACAATATTTTGGCTTTTAACGATTATGAAAAAGGCTTGGCCTATGCGAAAAAAGTGAATAAGCCTGTGATGATTGATTTTACGGGTTATGCTTGCGTAAATTGCCGAAAAATGGAGCAAAATGTTTGGGCAAAAGATGAAATTCTTCCAATTCTTAAAAACGACGTGGTGTTAATTTCGTTGTATGTAGATGATAAAAGACCGCTTGCCAATGGCGAAGAAATTGAATCCAAATTACGTCCGGGGAAAAAGTTAAAATATATCGGACAAAAATGGAGCGAATTCCAGATTATAAAATATGGCGCCAATGCCCAGCCATTTTATGTTTTAATGGATCATAACGAAGAAAATTTAATAGAACCCGTCGCCTATACGCCAGATGTTGAAGAATATTACAGTTGGCTGAAAAAAGGAATCGCAAATTTTAAATAAATGAATATTTTTCAATAAGGATGTCAACAAAACAAGCAATCGAAAAACAAAATCAACCTTCTGAATTAGAAACCTATTTTCAACAATTCAGAAAGCACATTGTTGGCGTTGATCAAATATTTGAGTCGCCTTACGGCAAAAAGAAAATTATTTATACCGATTGGACCGCCAGCGGCCGATTGTACCGCCCAATAGAAGAAAAATTGCTTAATGAATTTGGTCCGTTTGTGGCCAATACGCATACCGAAACTTCCGTCACAGGATCTGCAATGACCATCGCTTACCATAAAGCCCGATCAATAATTAAAGATCACGTAAACGCCTCTAAAGAAGATGTTTTAATCACTTCAGGGACAGGAATGACAGGGGTTGTGAATAAGTTTCAGCGTATTTTAGGGCTGAAAGTGTCAGAAAACATAAAAAAATACGCTAAAATTCCTTCAGCTTTAAAACCCATTGTATTTATAACGCATATGGAACACCATTCCAACCAAACTTCTTGGCTGGAAACCATCGCCGATGTTGAAATTATTCCTTGTCAAGAATCCGGTTTGATGTGTTTTGACAGTTTTGAAAAACTTTTAATTCAACATAAAGACCGGCCCATAAAAATTGCTTCTGTAACTGCTTGTTCCAATGTAACGGGCATTGTGACCGAATATCATAAAATTGCAAAAATGATTCACCATTATGGCGGATTGTGTTTTGTGGATTTTGCCTGTTCGGCGCCGTATGTTGAAATAAATATGCATCCCGATGATGAAGAAGCCTATTTGGATGCTATTTTCTTTTCGCCTCACAAATTTTTAGGTGGTCCGGGATCATTGGGCGTGCTGATTTTCAACAAAAAATTATATAAAAATATGGTTCCCGACAATCCGGGCGGCGGCACCGTAAATTACACAAATCCTTGGGGAAACCACGATTATATTGATGATATTGAAACCCGTGAAGACGGCGGCACGCCTGGTTTTTTACAAACCATCAAAATTGCTTTGGCCATTCAGCTGAAAGAAAAAATGGGTATTAAAAACATATTGGAACGCGAACATGAAATCATTAAAATGGTTTTTGAAAAATTAACCAAAATTCCGAATCTTCAACTATTGGCCGGACAGCACAAAGACCGATTGGGCGTTTTTTCTTTTTTTATTGAAAATGCGCATTTTAATTTAATCGTTAAATTGTTGAACGA
>DPCK01000039.1:74326-101767 GCA_003516285.1 Lutibacter sp.
AATATGATGCCATAAAAAACGAGTTTATGCATAAAACCACCAAACCAATAGAAAACGAACTGGTAAATAATTGGTTCAAGGTATAGTTATTGGGCAACAAATTTTTCTATATTTGGGCTTAAATAATAAATATATTTGATGGATAATTTTATGTTCTTTCTTAAAGAAGGGCTTTTTCACGTGTTGGATTGGAACGCCTATGATCACGTGCTTTTTTTGATAGCTTTGGTGGTGGTGTACGATTTTAAAAATTGGCAAAAAATATTGTGGCTCATTTCATTGTTTACCATCGGGCATACACTTTCCCTTATTTTATCGGCTTATAAAATAGTGTCAATAAGTCAAAATTGGATTGAATTTTTAATTCCCGTTACCATTTTGATTACCGCTTTGGTGAATGTGTTTTTTGCAAAAAATGCCACAAAACTGGCAAAAACAAACACCAATTTATTTTTTGCGCTGTTTTTTGGATTGATTCACGGGCTCGGGTTTTCGGGTTATTTTAAAATATTAATAGGCAGTTCAACCCAAAAGTTAATTCCGCTGTTGGAATTTGCCCTTGGAATTGAACTTGCTCAATTAATTGTGGTGCTTGCAATTCTAATAATCGGACTTATTTTTCAAACTATTTTCCGATTTCCGAAGCGTGACTGGATTTTGATTATTTCGTCTATAGTGATTGGTTTGGTGTTGCCAATCCTTAAATCGTCCATATTTTGGTAAAAAATTAACGTAGAGTTTATTAGAATCTTAGTACTTTTGAAACTTCTAAAAAATTTATGAACAAGAAACAATTAAAATACGACCAAGCATATATGCGAATGGCATTTGAGTGGTCGAAATTATCATACTGCGAAAGAAAACAAGTGGGCGCATTAATTGTNNTACAAAGTGGTATGTGCTGCACGCGGAAGCAAATGCCATATTAAAAGTGGCAGCTTCAACACAATCGTGCAAAGATTCAACTTTATATATTACCTTATCTCCGTGCAAAGAGTGCAGTAAATTAATACATCAATCAGGAATAAAAAGAGTGGTTTATGCCAATGCTTATAAAGATGAAACCGGTTTGGAGTTTTTAGAAAAAGCAGGCGTTGAACTTACCCATCTTAAAAATTTATAATGACAAAAAGAAATGTTTATTTTCCATTAATTATTGGTGTTGCCATAGCTGCAGGGATATTTATTGGCAGCACTTTTAACTTTAAAAACAAATCGGTTTTATTCAGCACCAATTCCAATGAAGCTAAAATAAAACGATTGATTAATTTCATTCAGTATGATTATGTTGATAAAGTAAATACAGATAGTTTGCTGGATGATGCCATAACTACGATGTTGGCAAAATTAGACCCGCATTCTGTTTATATTCCAAAAGACGAATTGCAGCGCGTTACAGAAAGTATGCAGGGAAAATTTGCAGGAATTGGGGTAAGTTTTATTATGCACGATGATTCTGTGGCAGTAAGTGGCGTCATTAAAGGCGGGCCAAGTGAAAAAGCAGGAATAAAAGCCGGAGACAGAATTATTATTGCAAATAGCGATACCTTGTTTGGTAAAAGTCTTATGAAAAAAGCGGGCTTTACTGAAATTGAACGCGGAACGATTGAAGGCAACAGAAAAATGAGTGATGCGGTGATGAAAACGCTTAAAGGCGAACCGGATACCAAAGTCAATGTGAAGGTTTACAGACGTTCAACAAATCAAATATTAAATTTCCCAATTACGCGTGGTGATGTTTCAATCACAAGCGTTTCAGCACATTATATGATCAACAACACTTTGGGATATATTAAAGTCGATCGTTTTGCAAGAACCACTTACCAGGAATTTAAACAGGCATTGGATGAACTAATAGGAAAAGGAATGACTTCTTTGGCGCTTGATTTACGAGGAAATCCGGGAGGTTATATGGACATTGCCAATATGATTGTGGATGAATTTTTAGAGGATGGTAAATTAATCGTATTCACCAAAAGCAAAAATGGCGCGGTAGACAAATCATTTTCAACCGATAAGGGCGATTTTGAACACGGTAAAATATTTGTGTTAATTGACCAAAATTCTGCTTCTGCAAGTGAAATTGTTGCAGGNNGGGGAACTGCTTTCAAGAGACAGCATTAAAGTCATTGACTCTTTAAAATATAAAACGCCAAAAGGGAAAATCGTTTATGGCGGCGGTGGAATAATCCCTGATGTTTTTGTTTCAATAGACACGTTAAGTACCTTCAACAGTTTGTTGTACAGTGAGTTGAATCCATTTATATTTAAATATATCGACAACAATCGAAAAGAAATGAACAAATGGGAATTGTATGATTTTGTTGAGAACTTTGATAAAAACGACAAAATATTCAACCAATATATTAGCGAGCTGGATATAAATTTTCCAATTCCNNTATTTTATAATTACCCAGAAAAAAGACAATATGATTTTAAAAGTGATTGAGCTGGACAGCAAAAATCAGTAACTGTTTAAATTAATTATAACGAACGTGTTTAAATTTTGATGACCAATAAAAAAATATATTTTGCTTCCGACCAGCATTTTGGCGCTCCCAATGTTGAAGCAAGTAAAATTCGGGAACAAAAGTTTGTAAATTGGTTGGATTTCATCAAAAAAGATGCAGATGTACTTTTTCTTTTAGGCGATTTATTCGATTTTTGGTTTGAATATGCACAAGCCGTTCCAAAAGGTTTTGTGCGCGTTTTGGGAAAATTGGCCGAATTAAGTGACCAGGGAATAGAAATCCATTTTTTTGTGGGCAACCACGACCTTTGGATGCACGATTATTTTGAAAAAGAACTGAATATTCCAGTTTACCACCATCCAAAAGAATTTACATTTAACGGAAAATCATTTTTTATAGGCCACGGCGATGGTTTAGGGCCAGAAGACCAAGGTTATAAAAGAATGAAAAAAGTGTTCACCAATCCGGTTTCCAAATGGTTTTTTAAATGGCTTCATCCTGATGTCGGCATTCGAGTGGCACATTATTTATCGGTAAAAAACAAATTAATTTCAGGAGCTGAAGATGTCAAGTTTTTAGGGGAAGAAAATGAGTGGTTGGTGCAATATGCCAAAATGAAATTAACCGAGAAACACTACGATTATTTTGTGTTTGGACATCGCCATTTGCCGCTTGAAATAGCGCTTTCACAAAATTCAACATACATCAATACCGGAGATTGGATTGTGCATTTCACTTATGGTGAATTTGATGGAGGACAAATGTTGTTAAAATCTTACTAAACATCACATTTTGCTATTATTTTTAACCAATTTTTAACAAGATTTAAATAAAATATTCTGCTATTTGCATAGCGATTTAATGCAAGTTAATTTCACAAGTTTAAAAACAATAAATATGATTGAAGATAATAACGTTTCGGTAGATATCAGGGCTATAAATGAAAAAATTGAAAGAGAAAGCGCCTTTGTTGATTTGTTGATGATGGAAATGAATAAAGTGATTGTTGGCCAGAAACATATGGTTGAAAGATTGCTTATAGGTTTGCTGGGAAATGGACATATTTTATTGGAAGGTGTTCCAGGTTTGGCAAAAACATTGGCAATTAACACTTTAGCCAAAGCAGTTCAAGGGAAATTCAGCAGAATTCAGTTTACGCCCGATTTGTTGCCGGCCGATGTGATTGGAACAATGATTTATAATATTAAAGTCAATGATTTTTCCATAAAAAAAGGTCCTATTTTCGCAAATTTTGTGTTGGCAGATGAGATTAACCGTGCGCCGGCAAAAGTACAATCCGCTTTATTGGAAGCTATGCAGGAACGCCAAATCACCATTGGAGACACTACTTTTAAATTGGAAGAACCATTTTTGGTGATGGCAACCCAAAATCCAATAGAGCAAGAAGGGACATATCCGTTGCCCGAAGCGCAAATTGACCGATTTATGCTTAAAACGGTGATTAATTATCCGAAATTAGATGAAGAGCAATTAATTATGCGCCAACATTTAAATGATACTTATGGCATTGTGAATGCAGTTGCTTCTATTGATCAAATTATTAGGGCCAGACAAGCGGTTCGTGAAGTTTATATGGATGAGAAAATTGAAAAATATATTCTCGACATTATTTTTGCCACACGCTTTCCCGAAAAATATAATTTACCCGATTTAAAAGGTTTGATAAGTTTTGGCGCTTCTCCCCGCGGAAGCATCAACTTGGCGCTTGCGGCCAAATGCTTCGCTTTCATAAAACGAAGAGGTTACGTAATTCCTGAAGATGTTCGTGCAGTTGTGCATGATGTTTTACGTCACAGAATCGGAATTACTTACGAAGCCGAAGCAGAAAATATCACTTCAGAAGACATCATCAATAAAATTGTGAACGAAGTTGAAGTACCTTAAAAAGTTTAATCGTTTAATTGTTGATTTGTTTATTTGATTTTCTCAAAACCTTTCAACTTTTTACTTTTAACTTTCAACTTTAATTAAATGGAGACTAAAGAAATACTTAAAAAAGTTCGTAAAATTGAGATTAAGACACGTCGCTTGTCTAATCACATATTTTCTGGCGAATACCACAGTTCGTTCAAGGGACGCGGTATGACTTTTTCTGAAGTTCGACAATACCAATATGGCGACGATATCAGGGCAATTGACTGGAATGTAACGGCGCGCTATAATGAGCCTTATGTGAAGGTTTTTGAGGAAGAAAGGGAATTGACGATGGTTTTAATGGTTGATGTGAGCGGTTCTGAATATTTTGGAACCACACAACAATTTAAACGTGATACCATTACAGAAATAGCGGCAACATTGGCCTTTTCGGCCATTCAAAATAATGATAAAGTTGGTTTGCTTTTATTTTCAGACCAAATGGAATTGTACATTCCGCCTAAAAAAGGAAAAAGTCACGTGCTCAGAATCATCAGGGAATTGATTGAATTTAAGCCTCAAAGCAAAAAAACAGATTTAAATGAAGCCCTTAAGTTTTTTTCAAGCGTGATGAAGAAAAAAGCCATCGTATTTATCCTCTCCGATTTTATGGATGCACATTACAACCATACGTTGAAAATTGTTGGAAGAAAACACGATGTAACAGGAATAAGGATTTATGATATTCACGACAGTTCAATTCCAAATCTGGGAATGGTACCTATGCGCGATGCCGAAACAGGAAAGACAATATTGGTGAATACCGCTTCAAAAAGCGTTAGAAATAGCTATAAAGTACATTATATGGAATCGGTGGATTATTTTGAAAAATCTTTTACGCGTAGCGGGTCGGGAACCATCAGTTCTCAAATAGATGAAAGTTATGTTAAAAAATTATTGGGTTATTTTAAGCGAAAAGGAGCTAAATAGCAAATGAACACTAAATGAAACGAGCTTAACAAATTTTGATACATAGTAGAATGATTAATAGCGAACAGCATCTGTACCAATAAAAAATAAAAGAGAAACAGATGAAAAAACGGATAGTTTATATATTATTTTTTATTGGTTTTATAGGTTTTACACAGGAAAATCCGGTGTCAACTGCTATAGATACCGCTGCCATAAGAATTGGTGAGCAAATACAATATAAAATATCGGTAAATAAGGCCGGAAAGGTAATTTTTCCGAAATTTCAGTCAGACAGTTTGGGAAAAGTGGAGTTGGTGGAATCGTTTCCCGTTGATACTTTAAAAGACACTTACGAAAAAAAATATGTGCTTACAAGTTTCGACAGTGGGCGCTATACCATCCCAAAACAACAGGTGCTTATCAACAACAAAATGTTTTTCACCGACTCATTGCTGGTGAGTGTTGCCTCGGTTAAAGTGGATACCATAAAACAGCAAATGTTTCCTATAAAAGCCATAAAAAGCGAACCAAAAACATTTGACGATTACAAACCGATGCTTTGGTGGATTTTGCTGATTTTAGCTGTTATTGGCACCGTTTTGTATTTCATTTTCAGAAAGAAAGAGAAAAAAGCAGAACCAATAATTGTGATTGCCCCAATTCAGGAAGCTTTGCAACGCCTTAAAGAATTGGATGAAAAACAACTACTTCAGCAAAACAAAATAAAAACATATTATACGGAACTTACCGATATTGTAAGAACCTATATTGAAAAAGACATTTATATTCCCGCATTGGAATCGACCACCAACGAATTGATTAACACCATCAACGATTTTAATGAGTCGAGTAAATTGGGGATTTCAAAGGAAACAATTCAACAGTTAAAAGAGGTGTTGGAAAGTGCCGATATGGTAAAATTCGCAAAATCGAAACCAATTGTTGAAGAAATAAAAGCGCACAGAAATTTATCTGAGCGTATTTTACAAAATTTAAAACCTGCAAAAGAAACAAAAAATGAAGTGGAATAATTTTGAGTTTTTACATCCGCAGTTTTTATGGTTATTGGTGCTGATACCATTGCTGGCTATTTGGTACTTTTTAATACGAAAAGAAGACAGTGCAGCATTGACCATTTCGAGCACAAAAGGATTTGAAGCGAAACCTTCAATCTGGTCGAAATTGAAACCGTTGCTTTATGTTTTGAGATTATTGGCAATTGCCTTGTTAATTATTGCCTTGGCGCGTCCAAGAACTGTTGAAATGAGCCAAAATACCAAAACAAACAAAGGAATTGATATTGTGATGGCCATTGATGTTTCTGCTAGTATGTTGGCGCGCGATTTAAAACCAAACCGGTTGGAAGCCTTAAAAGTAGTAGCAGCCGAATTTGTAAATCAGCGTCCGAATGACAGGATAGGAATTGTTGTTTATGCAGGCGAAAGCTACACGCAAACACCCATTACCAGCGATAAAAGAATAGTAATGAGCACGCTTTCTGAGCTTAAATGGGGAGAACTCGACGGCGGAACCGCCATTGGAATGGGATTGGGATCGGCAGTTAACCGATTAAAAGAAAGCAAAGCCAAAAGCAAAGTGATTATTTTATTGACGGATGGCGTTAACAATACCGGATTTGTAGATCCTAAAACAGCCACCGAATTGGCGGTTGGACAAGGAATTAAAGTTTATACCATAGGAATTGGAACCAACGGAACCGCGCCGTTTCCTTATGCAAAAGATCCAACGTCGGGAGAAATATTGTTTAAAAATTCTTTGGTTGAAATTGATGATAAATTGTTGCAATATATTGCTCAGCAAACTGGCGGAATTTATTTTAGGGCAACGGATAATTTAAAGCTAAAAGCTATTTACGACGAAATTAACAAGCTTGAAAGAACAGAAGTGGAAGAATTTAAATATTACAATTACCAAGAAAAATATAGATTTCTGGTCTTATGGGCAGGCTTGCTTTTGTTGATGGAATTTGCCTTGAAGAATACCGTTTTTAGAAGTTTTATATAGATTGTTGAGTTGTTTAGGCGTTTAAAAAATAGACCATAGCAAATAAAAAATTCAGCAGTTAAAAGATTAAATATCAAAAAGAAATGTATCAAATAGAAGAACCGACATATTTTTATTATTTGGCAATTATTCCGGCAATAGTTGTGTTGTTTCTGTTGGTGCTTTGGTGGAAAAAACGCATTCAAAAACGATTTGCGGATCCTAAATTAATTCAAAAATTAAGTCCGGAAAAATCAACGTTTAAATCATTTTTAAAGTTAATTGTATTTTGTTTTGCCTTGTTTTTTCTGATTATTTCATTGGCAAACCCTAAAATGGGAACAAAACTGGAAACGGTAAAACGCCAGGGTGTTGATATTGTTTTTGCCCTGGATGTATCAAAAAGTATGGTTGCCGAAGATATTGCGCCGAATCGATTGGAAAAAGCCAAGCAAATTATCACAAAAGTGATAGAAAACTTGGGGAGCGATAGAATAGGCATTATTATTTATGCAGGAAGTTCGTACCCGCTGCTTCCGATTACCACAGATTATGCCGCGGCAAAAATGTTTCTTCAAAATGCAAATACAGAGATGGTTTCCAATCAGGGAACGGCCATAAATGACGCCATTGAAAGAGCGCTATCCTATTATGATAATGACGAGCAAACCAATCGGTTTTTAGTGATTGTCTCTGATGGCGAAGATCATCAGGAAAATACCTTGGAGTTGGCCAAAGAAGCTGCCGAAAAAGGCATAAAAATATATACTGTTGGCATTGGAACCGCTAAAGGTGGCCCAATTCCCCTAAAAGATAACGGAAGGGTAATTGCCTATAAAAAAGACAGTAAAGGTATGGTGGTTGTCACCCAAATAAACGAACAGATTTTAAGAGAAATTGCCAACGTAGGAAACGGAAAATACATCAACGGAAATAAAACGCAAGAAACCATTGCCACTATTAAAGAGGTTTTGGAAAAAGCCGAAAAAAACGAATTTGAAACAAAGCAATTTTCAGATTATGAGGATCAGTTTCAGTGGTTTGTCGGTATTGGCTTGTTGTTGTTAATTATTGACGTAACATTGCTTGATAAGAAAACGAAATGGGTTCAAAAATTAAATTTATTCAATGAAAAATAGCATTTTCATCATATTATTAGGATTTACTACTTTGCTNNGCGTTGGATAAAAATCCGAATTACGCAAAAGCTTCCTATAATCTGGCAAATACCATTTACCAGAAAAACCAAAATAAAGAAGCGGTTTTTCAATATGATTTGGCTGAAAAAATAGCACCGGACAAAATGAGCAAAGCCGAAATTTTTCACAATATGGGAAATTCCTTTATGAAAGAAAAGCAATATGACAAAGCGGTTGATGCCTATAAAAATGCGATGCGGAATAATTCCAAAGATGAAGAAACACGCTATAATTTGGCAATGGCTCAGGAATTATTGAAAAATCAGCAAGATAAAGACAATAAGGACAATAAAGATAATAAGGACGATAACAAAGACGATAAAAATAAAGACCAAAAAGACAAGGAAGGCGGAGACAAAGATAAAAAGGACGAAAAAGACAAGGATCAGGACAAGGGAAAAGACAAAGAAGATGACAAGGGCGATCCTAAAAAAGACAAAGAAGATCCGCAAAATCAAAATCAAAAACCAAGACCAAATCAATTGTCGCCCGAACAAATGAAGCAATTGCTGGAGGCTATGAACAATGAAGAAAACAAAACGCAAAAGAAATTAAATGCCCAAAAAGCTAGAGGCCAAAAAATTAAACAAGAAAAGGACTGGTAAAAAATGAAGAGTGCAAAGTTTTACATATTTACAATTTTAGCGTTTGCTTCCCAAGTGCTTTTGGCTCAGGTGGAGTTTAAAACTTCTGTGAGTAAAACCAATTTGGGGTTAAATCAGCGTTTTAGAATTGAGTTTTCTGTAGACAAACAAGGCGCCGATAATTTTAAACCNNATGAAATTGTAAAGTCGAATGCCATTAAATTAACGGTTTCAAAATCCATAGAAGTCCCAAAAGATCCAAATAATCCTGATTATATTGCACAGCAAAACATCCATTTGGTTGCGGAAGTGTCTAACTTAAATCCCTATGTTGGTGAAGGAATTTATGTGGTTTATAAATTATTCGTAAGTCAAAATATCAGCGTAAACGATTGGCGTGTAAGTGANNTTTTCAGTGGGAATTCCAACCGGAAGAGGCGATTTTTTTGGAAATATGATTACCAGAAATATTAGTTATTCAACAGCATCAGATGTTAGAAAAGTGAGGGTAAAAGCCCTGCCTGAATTAGGAAAACCTGAAGATTTTTCTGGCGCTGTGGGTGATTTTGAGTTCAGTGTTAAGGCCGATAAAAATGTTTTAAAAGCCAACGACGCTGCGCAAATAAAAGTTGAAGTAAAAGGAAGCGGGAATTTAAAATTATTTGAAATCCCTAAAATTATCACGCCGGCCGAATTGGAAGCTTACACGCCAGAACATAAAGAAGATGTAACCACTTCGTTAAACGGTTTGCGGGGATCTATTTCGGATGCTTATACGGTGGTGCCCCAGTTTAAGGGAAAATATAAAATTCCGGAAGTGACATTTTCCTATTTCAATCCGAATGAAGAAAGATATTACACCATATTGGCGGAAGCTGTTTTTGTGGAAGTTACCGAAGGCAAAGAACTTCCTTTTGTCAATAATGACTCTGCCGCCTCTTTCAAAAAAAATGTAGTTGCAAATGGAAATAATTTTCGATTTATTGCCTTGGAAACCAAGCTTAATCCCATTATAAAAAATGATTTTCTGCATTCAACCGAATTTTATTTATTGTTGCTACTCCCGTTTTTAGCAATTCCAATTGGGATACTTATCGGGAAAAAACGTGCAAAACGCGCTGGTGATATTTTTGGAAATAAAATTAGAAACGCCAATAGACTGGCCCGTAAATATTTGTCGGAAGCCAAAAAACAATTGGGCAAAAAAGAAGCATTTTATATTGCATTGGAAAAAGCGCTTCATAACTTTTTAAAAGCAAAACTTCAGATTGAAACCTTGGAAATGTCTAAGGAAAAAATTGCGGAATTATTGCAAAACAAAGAGGTTGATGCCAACACAATTAAAGAATTCATAACTGTTTTAAACGATTGCGATTTTGCGAGATACACGCCAACAACGGATGTTATGATGAAAAATGTGTATGAAAAAACCGTAGAGATATTAACAGAAATTGATAAACAATTGTAATATGAAAAGAAGATTTATTTTTACAATGGTGTTATATTTTGGGTACATTTCTTTTGCGCAAACTGCAGATGAATTGTTTTCAAAAGCCAATGATTTCTATAAAAACGGACAATATACCAAAGCCGCTCAATTGTATTTAATCATTGAAAAAAGCGGATTAGAATCGGATGATTTGTATTTTAATTTGGGTAACAGTTACTATAAATTGAACAAAGTGGCGCCTTCCATTTATTATTATGAGAAAGCGCTAAAAATAAATCCAATGCACGAGGACGCTTCAAATAATTTGGCCTTTGCAAAGCGAATGACCATTGATGTTATTGAAGATTTGCCAAAAACATTTTTTCAGCGGTTTTCTTCAAATGTGATTCAAAAATTAACCTATAATACTTGGGCAATTTTAGGGGTGACAGCTTCGTTTTTAGCGGCTTTGCTATTTTTGTTGTATTATTTTTCCTCTTCGCCAAAAAGAAAAATATTTTATTTTAACATCACAATTTTTGCTGTTTTTGTAATGACAGTCTCGGTAATTTTTGCATACAGCAACTATGAAACCACTCAAAAAAACAGAAGTGCCATTATTTTTGCCTCAAAAAGTGAGATAAAAAATGCCCCTTCTTTAAATAGTGAACCCGTTTTTGAACTTCACGAAGGAACAAAAGTGACAATTTTGGATGAACTTTCCAACTGGAAAAAAATTAAACTGGCCGATGGTAAAATTGGTTGGGTAAATGTGGCAGATATCAAAGAGATTTAAGCTTAGGGACTGTTACGAAATAACCTATGCATTTTGATTTGTTCTTTCTCCCTTTATCTGCGTTAAAATTTTAAACCGTAGCTATGGCTATGCTTGAAAATTTTGCCTTGATAAAGAAAAAAATAACCGCATCATTTCTGTTCAGTTTATTTCGTAACAGTTCCTTAGTTTTCAAGAAACAAGGCATCAATTTTTTCCTTCAATACTCGTCCGTGAATATTTACCGCAACAATTCTCCCCGAACTGTCTATTAAAAAATTAGTAGGCAAAGAAGTAATTCCATATTCGAGAGAAACAGGCGTTTTAAAACCATCAAGTGTTGAAACATTCGCCCATATTCTTTTGTCTTTTTCAATGGCGTTTAACCAACTTTCACGTTTAGAATCTAACGAAATTCCATAAATCTCAAAACCCTTGGCATTGTATGCGCTGTACAAATTGTTCATCAACTTGCTTTCCGTTCTGCATGGCGGACACCAGCTTGCCCAAAAATCGATTAAAGTATATTTTTTTTTAATGCTGTTAAGGCTAATTGTTTCATTGTTGCTGTCTGGCATTTCAATCTCCGAAATTACACCGCCAACACTTGTTTTTTTCAACAATTGAATCTTGCTTTTCAATTTTTCAGTAATGTTTGAAGTCGGATATTTTTTCTCAAAATTCCCAGCCAATTCTTTTAAAAATGGCAAGTATTCACCGCCAATCCAGCGAATGGATGTTGGGTAAACAGCCATGGAAATTCCCATTTTATCCTTTACAAAAGTCATTAATTCATGTAAATGCTTATCGTAGTTCTCAACTTCAAGCTCCCTTAATTCGGCAATTTTATCCTCGTTTGTGTTGTCGCTTTGTAATGTTTTAATTTCATTTCTTACAGAATTTACCAATCGGTCTAAAGATTCTTTTCTGATGGTTTCATAGGCATTTAATAAATCGGTATCAACTGAGCCGGTGATTGTTAAATGATCCAATGAAGTTCCTTTTACAAAAATATCATGTCCTTTGTCAATGGCCAAATTTATTGTTTTTATTCCGTCAAAAGTGAGGCTGTAAATGTTGGGTTCTAAAAAATAATCTGCTTTAAATTCGCCAAGTTCATTCACTTTTAGAGTGTCAATTACGGTTGATGTGTTATTTTGAAGATCATCAATAACGGAAAGTAAAACGAAGTTTTCTTTTAAATTTGATACACTTCCAGTAATTGAAAATGAATGCTGTTTTTCTGCAGTGCAACCCACAATCAGTAAAAGAAAAAATGAAAGGGTAAAATAAAACCGATTTTTATAGATCATTATTGTGATGCATTTGAATAGTTGATGATAAATTATAAATACCTGATATTAAATTAGTTTAAAAAGCTTTTTTCATTTTCATCATCTTCAACCTTTACAAACTCCGGAAAAATGTTTGGTGCCAAATTTTTGATGGGTTCATACAACACCGCGCTTTCTTGTTGTTCTTGAGATATAAATGGAATTTTATTGTTCAATTTACCGAAAATCAACAAAATAACACTTAGTGCAAATCCAATTTTTATAGCTCCGAAAATGCCGCCAAGCAATTTGTTTAAAATGCCCAAACTGGCAAAATCAGCAATTTTTGTAAACAATTTACCGATCAAAGTGATCACAATCACAATTGCCATAAAAGTGATGGCGAATGCAGCCAGCGTGATGTATTTTTCATCCCAAGTGACTCTTGGAAGCAATAAACCCTTTATAAAATAAGAGAAATGAATGGCGCCGTAAATCCCTGCGATCAGCGCGATAAACGAGGCAACTTCAAGAAATAAGCCTTTAAACAAACCTCTTATAAAACCAAATAACAAAAGTCCCACGATAATGATGTCAAATGTATTCATCTTATGATTTTTGTAAATATACATAAATCGATTTGTATATTTGCCATCTAACTAAAGAATCAAAATGTCACGAGATAAAAATTTAAAGGAAGAATGGGAACAAGTTCTCAAAATATTATCTGATAATTTTGGCGATGGGGAAGTCCTTAATCTCGACGCCATTATATATTTAATTGGGGTTCAGGAATTGGGACAAGGCGCCAAAGAGTTCAAAAAAGACGATAAACTCAATTTAATGCACATTGCAATTTGCCGATTGCTGGAGCCTTTTGGCTACTACGAATTTGACTTTTTCGACAATGATGGCTGGCCGCATTATAAAGTGTTGGAAGAATTACCGCCACTAAAATCAGGCGAGCAAACCGTGTTGATGAAAGAAGCGATAGTATTGTATTTTAAAAAAAATGAACTTATTTAGGTGACCGCCAATTTTCGTATCATTTTTGAAAGCAGTTTAGGAAAGAAGCGCTTTATGTAAACTGCCAATTTTTCTTTAAATCCGCCAATATAAACTTCCTGTTTTTCCTGGCGAACCGCTTTCAGCAATTTTTGTACAAACACTTCGGGCGTTAATCCGTTCTTGGTGGCGCTGTCCATTTTATTTTGAGGAGTTCCATCAGCTGTCAAAGCATTTAAGGAAACATTGGTTTGCACAAATCCCGGACAAGCAAGCGTTACTTTAATATTGTTTTGATAAACTTCGGCACGCAAACTGTCGAAAAATCCGTGCAATGCGTGTTTTGAAGCGGCATAAGACGAACGCAACGGCGTGCCAATTTTCCCCACAATACTGGTAATCACCACAAAATGACCGTTATTTTTTTCAATAAAATGAGGCAATAATACTTTTGAAAGCGCCACTGTTCCCAAATAATTTATGTCCATAAGGCGTTTGTCCACTTCAATTGAAGTGTCTTTTGCATAAGAACGCTGGCTAATGCCGCCATTGTTAAAAAGCACATCAACACCGCCAAACAGCGCCAAAGCTTCATTAACTTTACCCGATAAACTCGTATAATTTTCCAAATCGAGCGGTAATATTTTGATATTTTCGGGATGTTCGCAGCTGTTTCTCACGGCATTCAGTTCCTTTTCATTTCGGGAAGAAAGAATTAATTTTGTTTGTTGTTTTGAAAGCGCCAGCGCCAACGATTTTCCAATGCCTGAAGAAGCGCCTGTTATCCAAATTATTTTATGGTCAAAATTCATAAGTTTTGGTTTTAGTAAAAAATAAAAATAGTTACTTTTGGCGTGATTTATGCGTAAATAATTCAAAAAAAGAGAAGATGTTTAAAAAAATATGGATTGCGATTTTATTTATTTCCGTTGGCGTTCAAAGTCAGAATTCAATTACGGGAATAGTGAGCCCGAAAAACGATTTGGTTACACGTGTCATTTTATACCAGTTAAAAGGAGCCAAACAGGTATATATTTCAAATTCAAAAATAGACAATGACCAGTTTAAATTGGAGATTCCGCAGGGTACTGAATCAGGAATGTTTCGGCTGTCTTTTACGCCGGCCGGTTTTGGTTTTACCGATTTTATTTTTAGCCAGGAAGACGTTTCTTTGAAATTTGATTCTCGCAACCTTTCCAATTCAGTCGAATTTTTAACTTCCGAAGAAAATAAAACCTATGCCAATTATTTGGTTGAGACAACAAATGCGAAGCAAAAATTAGATTCTTTGCAAATCGTTTTTTTTGGGCTGAAGGACAAAAAACAAGATGAAATCACCATCGATTTATATGAAAAAACCTTGAATCTTTATAATAAAATTCAAGGTGAATATGAAGCTAAAACAGAAGGCAAATTCGCGAATGATTTTATAAAATCGTGCCGCAACTATTTTGCGCCCACACTTTTTGTGTCACCACAGGAATATTTAAACAGTGTAAAACAACATTATTTCGATTTCATAAACTTCGAAAACCGGGTATTGATGAACGCCACTTTTTTTGGAGAAAAAGCCATAGAATATGTGTTTTACCTCAATGTTTCGGATGATGTTAAGGTTCAAAATGTCTTGTATAAAAATGCCATAAATGAAGTGATGCAAAAAGTTGGCAGAAATAATGAAGTAAAAAGCGAGATTTTAACGTCTTTAATTTATGCTTTTGAGGAATTTGAAAACTTGGCAATGGCAGGTTTTGTGATTGATGAATTCTACAGTAAATTGCCTTCGAATCTCAAAGATGAAGCTCTAATTGGTGAAATGCGGTCGAAAATAAAATTGGCCATTGGCAATAAAGCGCCGGAAATTGTTTGGGAAGAAAACGGAAATCAGAAAAAATTGAGCGAACTCAATATTGCAGACAATTATATCCTTGTTTTTTGGAGCACAACGTGTTCACATTGTTTGCAGGAAATTCCAAAATTATACGAATTTTCTATCGATAATGATTCATTTCACGTGATTGCGGTGGCTTTGGAAGACTACAAAAAGGACTATGAACAATTCACCGCAAAATTGCCATTGTTTACGAATATTTTAGGTATGAAAAAATGGGAAAATGAAATGGCAAAAGCATATAAAATAAATGCAACGCCCACTTATTTTATATTGAACAAAGACAAAATAATTGTGGCAAAACCAGAACATTTTGTTGATGTAAAGGCTTATTTTGAGAATTAATAATGATTAAAAGCCAAAAAGATTGTCTGCTATAATTTTTAAAGATTTTTGCCGATCATTCACCAATTGTTTTTTAAGGGCTTCAACCGAATCAAATTTTTGTTCATCGCGTAAAAATTTCAGCACATCAATTTGAATTTTTTTGCCGTATAAATCTTTATTGAAGTCGAAAAAATGAATTTCAATGGTTTGTTTTTTGCCTTTTACCGTTGGGTTGTAGCCAATATTCATCATCCCGTAAACGGTTTGGTTTTCCAGCTCGGATTTAACAATATAAGACCCGGTTTTCGGCAAGAGTTTATAACTTTCTTTAATGGATAAATTTGCGGTTGGGAAACCAATTTTTTCACCAAGATTGTTTCCTTTTACAATTTCTCCCTTCAGCATAAAATGATAACCCAAATAGCGGTTTGCTTCCTCGATGTTGCCAAGTTCTATGGCTTTTCTGATTTTAGTTGAACTGATGGTGATGTGGTCAATTTCCTGTTGGGAAATTTTGTTTACTTCAAAACCAAAAATATTTCCATATTCGGATAATTGATCAAAATTGCCTTCCCTGTTTTTTCCGAAGCGATGATCGTAACCAATGATTAAATTAGCTATTTTAAGATGGTCAACCAACACGTTTTTCACAAAATCCAATGCTGTTTTTTCGGCAAAATCTTCTGTAAATTCGTGAATTACCAAGGAGTCCAATCCTGTTTTTTTCAACAATTCAATACGCTCCTCAAGCGTATTGATCAATTTAATATCTGTATTTTTCTGTAAAACCATTCTGGGATGCGGAAAAAAAGTCAATAAGACCGATGAGGCATTGTTTTTTTCTGCACTAAGAACCAAGTTAGACAACACTTTTTGATGCCCAATATGCACGCCATCAAAAGTGCCGATGGTCACAAAAGTCTTGTTTTTTGAAGTGTACTCGGCTAAATCGGTATAAATTTTCAAAATTGAAAATAGGTTTTGTTATTATGGATTACAAAAATACTTTAATTAATTAAAAAGAGATTAATTTGGCATTTAAATTGTGCGATATAGAATATCAATCTATATTTGTGAATTAAGTGCATACCTTTATCATAAAATAGCATAAAAAAACATAACGGAAATAAGGTACAACTGACAAAAAGGGCGCTAATTACATACGATCAATAAAGAGAAATAATAGCTTCAGATGAAACAATATTACAAAAAACAATTCCTTTTAACAGTTTCCTTGTGTCTGCTTTTTTTTGCTGTTTCAGCACAGAATTCCGATGAATTATGGACTAAAAGTAATGGTTTTGAAAAAAGCACCGCTAAAAAATTAGCCAGAAAATCCATTCCGAATAAATTTGAAAGCTATCAATTAAATATAAGCCAACTTAAAAGCAGGCTAAGCAATGCGCCTAAAAGGAAAGGCAGCTTGGATAAATCGAGCACCATCATTAGTTTTCCGAATGAGAAAGGGAAATTAGAAAAATACCAAGTTTTTGAAGCTTCTATTTTGGAAGAAAGCCTTCAAAAACAATTCCCGAATATCAGGTCTTATGTGGGAAAAGGGATTGACAATCCGGGTTCCATAATAAGATTTAGCGTAACGCCAATGGGCTTGCATTCGATGGTTTTGGGAAATGCCGAAGGAAGTGTTTATATTGATCCTTATGCTGAAAATAGTGATTCATACATTGTTTATTCAAGTAAAAATTTACCATCCATTGAGCCTTTTGAGTGCAAATTTGATGAGGTAAACACTGTCCAAAAAACAACAGCAACAGCCACTGCGGCAAAAGCTGAAAACGCCAACGACGGAAAACTGAGGACTTTTAGGCTGGCGGTTGCCACAACAGGAGAATATTCAAAGTTTCATTTAGACAGGCAAAATATAAGTCCTACAGCCACTGATGCAGTTAAAAAAGCAGCAGTTTTATCGGCAATAGTAAACACAATGACCAGGGTGAATGGGATTTTTGAAAGAGATGTTGCGCTTACAATGCAACTGGTTCCTAATAATACGGCGATTATATTTTTGGATGCCGCTGCAGATGGATTTACAAATAACGATTCCAATAAATTAATAGATGAAAGCCAGACGGTTATTGATGCAAATATTGGAACGCTCAATTATGACATAGGGCATACATTTAGCACTGGAGGCGGTGGTTTGGCCCAACTAAATTCCCCTTGCGGCTCTACTCAAAAGGCCAGAGGAATCACAGGATCAAGCAGTCCGATTGGAGATGCTTACGACATTGATTATGTTTCGCACGAAATGGGGCATCAATATGGTGCGCACCATACTTTTAATGGTGATGCTGGAAATTGTTCAGGTGACAACAGAAATGCCGGAACTGCAGTAGAGCCTGGAAGTGGTTCAACCATTATGTCTTATTCAGGACTTTGTGCACCGCAAAATATACAACCTGATGCCGATGCCTATTTTCATTTGGTGAGCATTCGGGAAATGTGGAAGAATATATCAACAGGATTTAGTACTTGCGCTGCCATTTCCAACACGGGAAACAGTGCGCCAATTATAACTGACCTATTAAATTACACCATACCAAAATCAACACCATTTGTTTTAACTGCCAACGCATCGGACAGCAACGGTGACAATTTAATGTACACTTGGGAACAGCTGGATACTGAAATCACCACCTATCCATTGGTTTCAACGGCTACTGGCGGACCGGCTTTCAGGTCAATTTTACCAAATGTTAACCCAAAACGTTATTTTCCGAATCAGGCAACTATTATCAGCGGAATTTTGTCAAATACCTGGGAAGTATTGCCTTCTGTTGGAAGAACAATGAAATTTGGGGTCAACGTTAGAGACAATCGTGCCGGCGGCGGACAAACAGCCAGCAAGGAAATGACCGTTACTGTTTCCGGAGGTTCTGGCCCTTTTAAAGTGACTTCTCAACCTGCAGCTGTCACTTGGGCAGCAGGAACTTCCCAAACAATCACTTGGGATGTTGCCAACAGTAATTTAGCGCCGGTAAGTTGTGCTTTTGTAAATATTCGTTTGTCTTTAGACGGGGGTTTGACTTTTCCTATTCCGCTAGTTTTAAACACGCCAAATGATGGCTCGCAAGATATTATTGTGCCAAATAACACAACAGCAACAGCGCGCATTAAAGTTGAAAGTGAAGGCAATATTTTTTATTCAATAAATGCCAAAAACATTACCATTCAAACTTCTGAATTTATAATGAATTTTGCAGCATTTTCAAAAAATGTTTGTGTTCCAAACAATGCGTTTTATACATTTACCTACAATACTTTTTTAAATTTTAATGAAGTTACCACTTTTTCTGCCACAGGAAATCCTGCCGGTACCGTCGTTACTTTTAATCCTGCCACGGCAACAAGCAACAACACCAGTGTTCAAGTGACCATTAGCGGAATTTCCGTTGTTGGGAATTATGATATATCCATTAAGGGAACATCAGCTTCCGTAACAAAAACGACAAACATAAATTTAGGAGTTTACAGTGCAACTGTCGATGTACCAACGTTGGTTTCCCCCAATAACAATGAGATAGATGTATTAAAACCATTTAATTTGAATTGGAACGATGAATTAAATGCCACAAGTTATGATGTTCAAATAGCTGAAAATTCCAATTTTGACAATATATTAGAATCTGCCAATGTAGTTCTAAGCGCTTATACACCTCAAAATTTACAGCCCGAGACGGCTTACTTTTGGAGAGTGAAATCTAAAAATGATTGTGGCGAGAGCGCTTATTCAACCATATTTAAATTTACAACCGAAAATGATATATGTGATACCAGCAACGCTTTGGATGTTCCTCTCAATATTCCCGACAACAATGCAACAGGCGCTTCTTCAATCATTACAATTTCAGCCAACAAAATTATAAGAGACATAAATGTTACCGTAAATATTACACATCCTTGGATTGGGGATTTGGATTTGACCTTAATAAGCCCTAGCGGTAAATCGGTGCTTTTAGTTGCTAGCCGACAAGACGAAGGAGATAATTACGTAAATACAGTTTTTGACGATAGCGCATCGAATTCAATTGGTACGGGATCAGCTCCATATACCGGAACTTTCATTCCGGAAGGAAATTTGTCAAATTTTTATGATGAAGAATCTTTTGGAAACTGGATTTTAAATGCGATAGATAGGGGAGCTGATGATATTGGAAAAATAAATAGTTGGAGCCTTGAAATTTGCGGAGTTCCTAAAATTAATCCAAATGACCTTGACAATGATGGCGTTTTTAATGATGTTGATCAATGTCCAAACACCACACCGGGGTCATTGGTTGATGCGGCTGGCTGTTTTACTTTACCTACAAGCAATTTTACGGTGGAAACAATTAGCGAAACCTGTCCGGGCAAAAACAACGGACAAATTAAAATTACGGCGGTGCGTGCACTAAATTATACCACCACAATAAATGGAGCAAGTTATAATTTTACAGCGTCAACACCTGTTTCAACCCCAACAAATTTGGCTCCCGGAACTTATAATTTCTGTATTGGCGTAATTGAAGAAACCTATCAGCAATGTTATACTGTCCAGGTGGCTGTAGGGACAATAGTTTCTGGAAAATCGAGCGTTACTTCGGGCAAAGCTTCCGTTGAAATTGAAAAAGGAACTGCGCCATATACGGTTTTTGTAAACGGACAGGAACAATTTGAAACCAGTGCCCCAATATTTTCTGTTGATGTAAAAAGCGGCGATGTTTTGGAAGTAAAAACGGCTGTTTCCTGCGAAGGAATCTATTCAAAAACCATTGATGCTTTTGATGCTGTTTTTGCTTATCCAAATCCAACCAAAGACATTTTTTATATTACGGTTCCAACAACAGAAACAGAAGTTATTGTTGCATTGTACAATATGAATTCGCAATTGATTTCAATAAAAAAATATCCGGTGATTTACGGAAAATTGCAGTTAAGTTTAGCCAACAAACCCACAGGATTGTATTTTGTAAAAGTGCTTTTGGATCAGCCAGTGTCCCTAAAAATTATCAAACAATAAACAATGAGGAATCTTTTATATATCACAATATTGAGTTTTGGTTTAACTTCTTGCGGCGGTGGTGGAGATGATACTCCGCCAACACCTGTAAACACAGTGCCAACTGTACCAACATTGGCTTCTCCAACCAATAATTTATTGTGCATAGACAATGTGGTGAATTTTATCTGGAACGCTTCAACGGATTCTGAAGGCGGCACCATTACTTATGAAATACAAGTGGCCAAAAATAATTTATTTTCCCCGGTTTTGCATTCGCAAACCTCCACCACCACAAGCAAATCAATTACTTTGGAAAAAGGAATTGCCTATTATTGGCGAGTGAAAGCAACGGATAACAAAAATGCGTCAAGCAATTATTCCGCAACATTTAGTTTATATACCGAAGGTGTTGGTGTTACAAACCATTTGCCATTTTCACCGGTTTTGGTGAGTCCGGCTTTAAATTCGGTTCAAACCACAACCACCATAAACTTACAATGGACAGCGAGCGATGTTGACACAGGTGATATTTTAACATACGATGTGTATTTTGGCACTGTAAATCCGCCAACAGCCCTTGTTTCGCAAAATCAAAGCGCTTCGTCCTTAAACAGAAACGTTTCCGCTTCCACAAAATATTACTGGAAAGTGGTGGTGAAAGATGGCAAAGGCGGACAAACAATTGGCCAGGTTTGGAGTTTTACGACGGATTAGTTGAATTTTGAATATTAGGTTTTTTACTTGAAATTACATCATAACAAATTTCGAAATGACTCTCTTTATATTGTTGTTGTGAAGTATAAATAAAGGCCAAGTTTACTCGCCTCTCATTGTTTAATCTGTTGTTTATGGTTATAAGATTTCCAATTTGGATTTGAATGGCAATCGGATTTCTTTTTATGAATGGTTCTTGCACCAATAATTTAAACAAAAAAACCACCCGATTTGGGTGGTTTTTTTTCTTTCAATTTATATTTAAATTCTTAAAAATTAAATCTTATTCCTGCATTAAAGGTTCTACCCCAACCAAAGTAAACTCTGTTGGCAGTGTCAATACCTTTCCAAGTTTTATCACCTGGATCCGCAAAAGTATTGGTATCAGATTCTGAAATATATAATTCATCCAATACGTTATCAATATTTGCACTAAAATTTAAGGATTTATTTTCACCCAAGTCCCAATTATATGCTATTCTGAAATCAAATAGATCATAAGTAGGTAACTCAAGAGAACCTTTATTATCTTCATTACGAAAATCGGTAACATTTATACTAGCATATAAATTGCTTGCCGATCTCCAGTATAAACCGGCATTAAAACCTTTTAAGAATGAATAGTTAGCGCCTAGAGCATACGTAATTTGAGCAGCATCACCAACTTTTACACCATCTAAATACAATGTTGAACTTCCTTGGTACTCTTGACTTTCATTATAAAGGTCAGCATTTGAATTCCCATTATATTCCCAATTACCAATAGAAGTCATACCTGTAAACTTTAAATTTTCTGAAGGTTTGTAAACGAAATCTAACTCAAATCCTGTGTGAACCTGCTCAATTCCCGTATAGTTTGCTGAACCTCTAAATCCACTGTCTAAAGTTACACTTCTAGATTCGAATCTATCAGCCCATGAAGTTCTGTATAAATTTGCATTTGCATTGAATTTTGTACTTCTAAACCCATATCCTAATTCTAATCCAATAATTTTTTCATTTGTTAAATCTGGATTTAAATTATTCCCAAAGTTGATATAAACTGCATCAAATTTAGGTTGTTTAGAATAATAGCCAGTATTAAAAAACACATTGTGTTGATCATTAATGTTGTAGTTTAAACCTCCTTTAATATTACCGCCAGCAATATTTTCGTTACCAGATTTTTGATTTTCAGGAAGTTCGTTAAAATATTCAACGCGCTCAAATCCTTGATTTGAATACGAACCTTGTATAAACGCTGAAAGCGATTCTCTAGAATACTCTATTTGACCAAAAATACCAATCCAGTTTACTAAACCGTCATTATAATAATCAATTTTTTCTTGACTATCAATGGCATCCCAAGGATTCCAGCTAGGTTTAGCTTCAACAAATTGATTTTGAAGTATTACGTTTGGTCTATCATTAATATTATCATAATCTATATAACCATCAGCTCCTAAAACATCATTAACAACACGGTAATGGATTCCTTTATAAGTTCTTAAGTCGGCACCTACGTCAAAACTCCAGTTATCATTAATTTCGTGGTTGAAGTTGATAACACTTCCATACCAGTTATGTGAATTCATAGAAGCTCTTCTAGAAATACCATTATCAGAACCATTTCCACCTCCACCTGGAGCCGGATGACCACTGTTTCCAGTATTATAGAAGGCGCCATCAAAGGCTGTTCTGTTTACACCGAAGGCAGGAACACTTTGACCTGAATTCCATTTAACAATATCATCAAAAGGAAGTAATCCATCGCTTGTTTTCGGTAAAGCAAAACTTCTTTTATTATTTATTTCACCCATCTCTCCAGTACCACCACCACGTCCCCAAGAACCATAAAGCACTGTTGATAATCTTGAAGCGTCAGAAATCACCCATTCCCAGTTTAATGACATTACAGGTTTGTGATAAAAGTTTCTGGCAATACTATATTCCTCACCATCTAAGTAACCCCAATCACTGTTGTATTTTCTGTTTGGAGTTGTTGCAGAAGGATCAGGACCGTCTTCTTGATATTTTTGATGATCAGCAATAGAAGGAGCAAAGCCTTTTTGATGATGCCATTGCGGCGCTCCTGTAAAAATAAATTGTAAATCGTGTTTGTCATTTATTTTGTATCCTAATCCAATAAAATAATTTGAACCTTGGAATTTAGTGCCATCTATATATCCATCACCTGATGTAGTACTCAATAATACGCTAGTAGATAGCCCTGATTCTAGTAAACCTGTGTTATATGATCCTAAAAATTTCATATAACCATCATTTCCAAATGTCGATGCTAAAGTACCTC
Source organism: Lutibacter sp. (assembly GCA_003516285.1). Classification (GTDB taxonomy): domain Bacteria; phylum Bacteroidota; class Bacteroidia; order Flavobacteriales; family Flavobacteriaceae; genus Lutibacter. The sequence continues at coordinate 98,139 of DPCK01000039.1, forward strand.
CTTCTCGTGCTGAAGAAGTTTTTGTAATTACGTTTATAGTTCCACCAACAGAAGAGATTGCTAATTTTGATGAACCTAAACCACGTTGTACCTGCATAGTTGTTGTAACGTCTGATAAACCGGCCCAGTTAGACCAATAAACCCAACCGTTCTCCATATCATTTACTGGTTGCCCATTAATCATAACAGCAGTATTAGCTTGATCAAAACCACGGATATTGATACGTGAATCACCAAAACCACCCCCTTGTTTTGTAGTATAAACCGAAGGCGTAGTAGCTAAAATTTCAGGAAATTCTTTCGTGCCTAAAGTTGCGATAATATCAGCAGCTTTAATTGTAGAAACTGCAACAGGCGTTTCTCTATCCCTAGCAATGTCGATTGTTCCTGTAATTACAACTTCTTCCAATGATTCAGCAGAAGGTTTTAATGTAATTGTGCCTAAATTGGCATTTCCGTTAAATGATACTGAAGTAGTTAAATAACCAACAAATGAAACTTGCAAAGTACCACTAGCAACCGTAGTCTCTAAGGTGAAATTTCCGTTAAAATCTGAAGATGCTCCAGTTTTTGTTCCTTTAACAATTAAAGAAGCGCCAGGTAATGGTTGGTTTGTTTCATCAACAACCTTACCCGTAAGTTTGGTTTGAGCGAAAATAGCAGTCGAACTAATTAATAGTGCCGCAATTAACAAATTTTTAAATTTTCTCATTGTTTAATTTTAATTTGAGTTAAATGTTTGTGCAAAATTGGTCATTTTTACCAAATGTATCTTTAAGGAATTGTTAAGTTTTTAACAAAACTTTAAGACAAATAAATGTAGTAAAAAACACCTTTAAAACTGGTTTTCATTAAATTATATATTAACAGTTTATTAACAGATGTTAAATTTGTGAATAAGTTGCTTAAACAATTATGAGAATAATGAGACAAAAAGGGGCTTATAGCGCTTATAGATTGAAGGACATTTAGTTAGAAGAAAATAAAAAAACGGATTTTTACAAAAAAAACAGCGTCATTTTAAATAAAAAATTAGCTGTTTGTTTAATGAAAGTTCAAAAGTAAAAATATTAGGTATCAGATAAAAAAATGAAGACTTATCATTTGAGGTTTTTTTAAGTTGTTCAAAATTTTAATCATAGACTATTATGGGCAATCACTATTTTTGAAGGTATTTATTGGCCAGTTCTTTTCCTAATTCAACACCGAATTGGTCAAAACTGAAAATATTCCAAATAATACCCTGAACAAATATTTTGTGTTCATAAAAGACAATTAAACTTCCCAAAGTTTTAGGCGTTAGTTTTGAGATTAAAATAGAAGTGCTTGGCTTGTTTCCTTCAAAAACTTTGTAAGGCAACAAGGTTTCTATTTCATCCATTTTGCCTTGCATTTTTAAATCCAAATGCGCTTCTTCTTTTGTTTTTCCTTCAGCCAATGCTTGGGTTTGCGCAAAAAAGTTGGCCATTAATTTGGTGTGATGTTCGGTGTTTCCGTAAAGTGATTCTTTAAACCCGATAAAATCGGCAGGAATTAATTTGGTTCCCTGATGCAATAATTGAATAAAAGCATGTTGGGCGTTTGTGCCGGTGCTTCCCCAAATAATATTTCCTGTTTGGTAAGTTACCCGTTTTCCATTTCTGTCGGCGCTTTTTCCATTGCTTTCCATAATGGCTTGTTGCAAGTATGGCGCAAATTTGCTTAAATATTGCGTGTAAGGTAAAATGACTTCGGTTTCGGCGTTAAAAAAGTTGGTGTACCAAACGCCAATCAAACTTAAAATTACCGGCGCGTTGTTTTCAAACGGCGTATTTTTAAAATGTTCGTCCATTTCATAAGCGCCAATAAGCAATTCCTTGAAATTATTGAAGCCAACTGCCAAACTTATGGTTAAACCAACGGTGCTCCACAATGAAAATCGGCCGCCAACCCAGTCCCACATCGGAAAAATATTTTCTGAAGCAATACCAAAGTCGTTCGCCGCTTTTAAGTTTGTGGAAACGGCCACAAAATGTTTTGAAACATCACTTTCAGTGGCAGTTTGCAAAAACCATTTTTTTATGGTGGTTGAATTGGTTAGCGTTTCTTGGGTTGTAAATGTTTTTGAAACAATCACAAACAACGTGGTTTCCGGATTTAAGGTTTTAATCACTTCCTGAACGTGATCACCATCAATGTTTGATATAAAATGAACATTTAAATGGTTTTTGTAGTATTTTAAAGATTCCACCACCATATCAGGTCCTAAATCCGATCCGCCAATGCCAATATTCACCACATCGGTAATCGATTTATTGGTATAACCTTTCCATTCTCCAGAAACAATTTTATGGGTAAAAGACTCCATTTTATGTAAGGCATCTTTTACGTCAATCATAATGTTTTTTCCTTCAAGCATCACAGGTTCATTTGATTGGTTTCTTAAAGCGGTGTGCAATACTGCCCTGTTTTCGGTTTTATTGATTTTTTCTCCTAAAAAATAAGCTTTCATGGCACTTTCTAAATCAACCTCCTTAGCCAAATCCAATAAATGTTTCAGTGTTTCTTCCGTGATTCTGTTTTTTGAATAATCAAATTCGAAGTCGTTGAAATTGATGGTGAATTTCTTTTTTCGATCAGAATCATTGTTAAAAAGTGATTTTATATGAACTGAATCTAAGGTTTTATAATGAGAAGTAAGCGCTTTCCAGGCTTTCGTTTCGGTTGGGTTGATGTTCTTCATAGTCTAGATCTGTAATTAAATTGCTTTTTTTACTTTTAAAATAAAATATTATTATCGGGATATTCTATGGAATCCAATTGAATTTTAAGTGGCGCAATATATTTTTTGTAAGCCGGAACTTTATTTTTGTTCATAGGTTCAGAATTTGGAAATTTTTGTTTTAACGGATCAACTTGCTGTCCGTTTTTCCAAAAACGATAGCATACGTGTGGCCCGGCAGTATTTCCTGTCATCCCAATATATCCAATGGTTTGTCCTTGTTTTACATAATCTCCAACCTTCACAGCACGTTTGCTCATATGCAAATATTGCGTGCTGTAAGTGCTATTATGGCGAATTTTAACGTAATTTCCATTGCCGCCTGCATAACGCGATTCTGTTACCGTTCCATTTGCGGTCGCTTCAATCGGCGTTCCTATTGCTGCGGCATAATCAGTTCCTTTGTGTGCCCTAATTTTATTTCCGTAATAGGCAATACGCCTTTTTAGGTTGTATCTGGATGATATTCGACTGAATTTTACGGGCATTTTTAAAAATTGCCGACGTAAAATATTGGCCTTTTCATCATAATATTCTGAAGCTTTATGGGTGGAATCGGTTTTATAATTAAAGGCATAGAACGGCTTGTCGTTATGCTCAAAATAGGCGGCTTTTATTTTTCCTATTCCAACAGGAATGGTGTCTTCAATGTAAAATCGCTCATATATCAATTTGAATTTATCATTTTTTTGAAGCTTGGAAAAATCGATAGCCCAAGCAAAAACTTCATCGGCCATTTTATAGGTTAAATCCGGACTTAATCCCTGACTTTTGATGGCGTGAGAAAGATGTGTGGTAATTAATCCCGATGCTGTTACGATTTTAGTTTTAATAGGTCTTTTACCGTTAACCACAAAAATTGTTGAGT
>DPCK01000054.1:0-169 GCA_003516285.1 Lutibacter sp.
TCAAAAGAATCACCACTGCTGATACGCCAGCACCATATTCTCCCGTGTTGTTGGAAGAATGGCTGCCAAATGCAAATGATGTGGTAAAAGCGGTGAAAGAAGTATTGTATAAAAAATAAGGGCATAATATTTGCTCAGCAACTACCTTTCAAAATTATCTTGAAAGGTT
>DPCK01000054.1:281-25232 GCA_003516285.1 Lutibacter sp.
TCGCCATATTGGAAAAAATTTGGGCCAAAAAGCGTGAAAATGGCATCTATTTATTTGACCAATATCAATATAACAAGTACGAAAAATTGGAATTTGATATGAATAATATTGACAGTGCAATGATTAAAAGCAAACTTTTTAAAGGAATGGAGTTTGTTTTTGAAGGAATTGACACTTCAAATGTAACGGGAAAAGCATTTTTACCCATTTTTATCAACGAATCTGTTTACAAATCTTTTGGAAAAAATAAAGGCGGAAAAAAACTTCGGGAAGATTTGGTGGCCAATAAAAACTCAGGATTCGAAAACAACCAAAATGTCATCGCATTCATCAAAGATTTATATGTAGATTATAATGTTTACGACAGCTACATCAAAATTTTCGATAAAAGTTTTGTGAGTCCAATTTCCAAAGCCGCAGGCGTTTCAACCTATAATTATATTTTGGCCGACAGTGCTTTTATCGACAATAAATGGTGTTTTAATATTTTATACTATCCGCGAAGAAAAGGTGAACTCACTTTTAAAGGCAATTTTTGGGTGAATGACACCACTTTTGCCATCAAAAAAATTAATATGCAGGCCAACAAAAGCGCCAATATTAACTGGGTAAAAGATATTTATATTGAACAGGAATTTGATGTGTTGAATGATTCGGTGTTTTTACTGAAACGCGATTATATGATGTCCGATTTTAGTTTGAATAAAAAGGACAAATCCAAAGGTTTGTATGGCAAAAGAACCACGATGTTTAAGGATTATGTCTTCAACGAAACAAAATCTGATGCTTTTTATAACCAGGAAATAAACAATTATGATAAAAATATTTATTCAAAAACCGATGATTATTGGAGCGAAAATCGGCAGGAAAAATTAAATGAAAATGAAAAGGGAATCTATAAATTGCTCGATACTTTAGCGACCGTTCCCAAATTTAAACGCATTTATAATTTGGTTTCCATTTTAGGTTCGGGTTATATAGAGTTTAATAAATTTGATTTTGGCGATGTGTTTTCAACCTTCGGAAAAAATGATGTGGAAGGCTGGCGTCTACGTGCCGGAGGAAGAACTTATTTGGGCGGAAATGAACCTTGGCGCGTTCAGGGTTATACTGCGTACGGATTTAAAGATGATAAATTCAAGTATGGTTTTTCGGGAAAATGGATGATAAATCCCAAAAGCAGGTTTATCATTGGCATTGGAAACAGGCGCGATGTGGAACAAATTGGCGTGAGTTTAACCACAACCAATGATGTGATGGGCAGAAGCTTTGCTTCATCTTCCTTGTTTTCATCAGGTGACAACAGCAAACTGACTTCCATCAATTTATCAAATTTCTTTATGTCCATCGAACCCCGGAATAATTTAAATTTCAAAATTGGCGCATCATACAGAACTTTGGAATCTGCATCCCCTGAAACTTTTAATCTGGATTATTGGGTTGACAAAGAAAACAATATCAAAAAAGCGGATGTGTCTCAATCCGAAATTGATTTTACGGTGACTTACACGCCAAACAGAAAAACAATTGGTTACGGTGTTGAACGCAATGAAGTCACCGATGTGTATTCCACCTTATTTTTGAACTATTCAAAAGGAATAAAGGGCCTTTTTGACAGTGATTTCAATTACCAAAAAGTTCAGTTTTATTACCGTCAGCCAATGTTAATTGGCGGCTTGGGAAGAATGTTCACCACTTTTGAAGTGGGTAAAACTTTTGGTGAAGTGCCGCTTGGTTTGCTGAATGTGGTGCCGGGAAACCAATCTTATTTCACCATAGAAAATACGTATTCGTTGCTGGACTATTATGAATTTGTGACAGATACCTATGCATCCCTTCACGTAGAACACAATTTTAACGGAAAATTCTTTTCAAGAATTCCTTTGTTCAGAAAACTCAACCTGCGTGAAATTGTTGGTGCAAAAGCGGTTTGGGGCGAAATTTCCGATAAAAATATTGCGTTAAGCGCTTCAAACATCAATTATGTGGCACCTTCAAACGTATATTATGAGTACAGCGTTGGTGTTGGCAATATATTTAAGGTTTTCAGGATTGATTTTAGCTGGAGAGGAAGTTATAGAGATGTGCCAAACGCCAATAATTTTGCCATAAAAGGCGCCTTCGGATTCCATTTCTAAAATTTACAGCAATTAGGTGTTTGTTGGGAGATGATTTTTGTATTTTTGAAAAAAATTTAACTGTTTAACTAAAAGAAAATGAGCAATAAAACTGAGAAAACTTTCGATGTATTGATTGAGATACCAAAAGGAAGCAGAAACAAGTATGAGTATGATTTTGTGTTGCATAAAATCAGGTTCGACAGAATGTTGTTTTCTTCTATGATGTATCCTGGAGATTACGGATTTATTCCTGAAACTTTGGCCTTGGACAAAGATCCGCTGGATGTTTTGGTATTGGGCGGCGAACCAACATTCCCAATGTGCGTGATGGAAGTTAAACCCATTGGCGTTTTTCATATGACCGATGAAAAAGGACCGGATGAAAAAATTATTTGTGTGCCAATTTCCGATCCAATTTGGAACCAGTTAAATGATATTTCAGATATGAATCAGCATCAAGTAAAAGAAATTGAACATTTCTTTCAGGTTTACAAAGATCTGGAAAAAAAGAAAGTCGATGTTGGGGGTTGGGGAGACGTTAAAGAGGCTTATGAAATTGTTGCCAAATGTATAGAGCGCTATAATTTGAGCGAACATAAGAAAAAAAGGACGTTTACCATTTAATCGATAAAATATAGACCTAAAAACTAAACCATCTCTAAAAATTAGAGATGGTTTTTTTTATCTGTTTAAATTTACTTATTTTAGCCTCCACAAAAAAATTAACTAATAACAAACATTTAAATAATGGAATTAATCGTAAAATTTTTACCTCTTTTTGGTATTGCGGCACTTGTATTTGTGTTTTTCAAAAATTCTTGGGTTACAAAACAGGATGGAGGAAATGAAAAAATGGCAAGAATTGCCAAGAACATTGCCGATGGTGCAATGTCGTTTTTGAAAGCCGAATATAAAATACTTTCAATTTTCGTTGTTGCCGTAGCAATTTTACTCTATTTCAAAGGAACCTACGAAACCGGATCTAACGGGATGGTGGCAGTATCTTTTATTGTAGGTGCTTTTTGTTCCGGATTGGCTGGTTTTATAGGAATGAAAGTTGCCACCAAAGCGAACGTAAGAACTACACAAGCCGCCAGAACTTCCTTAGGAAAAGCACTAGAAGTTGCTTTTGCAGGTGGTGCAGTTATGGGATTGGGCGTTGTTGGTCTGGGTGTTTTAGGATTGAGTTCGTTATTTATGTTGTATAGCGGACAAGGATGGGTTATTTCTGAAGTGCTGAATGTGCTTTCAGGATTCTCTTTGGGAGCGTCATCAATCGCTTTATTTGCACGTGTTGGTGGTGGTATTTATACCAAAGCGGCCGATGTTGGAGCCGACCTTGTTGGAAAAGTGGAAGCAGGGATTCCTGAAGACCATCCTTTAAATCCTGCAACCATTGCAGATAACGTTGGAGACAATGTTGGAGATGTTGCCGGTATGGGCGCCGATTTATTTGAATCGTATGTGGGTTCTATTATTGGAACAATGGTATTGGGTGCTGCTTTTGTGACCATACCTGCTTTTCAGGCTTCATTTGATGGTTTAGGCGCTATTTATTTGCCGTTGGTTTTAGCCGCTGTAGGTATTGTAATGTCAATTATAGGAACATTTTTTGTAAAAGTAAAAGACGGAGGTGATCCGCAATCGGCTTTAAATATTGGCGAATTTGGTTCAGCAGGCTTAATGGTTGTTGCGTCTTATTTTATCATAGCGCAAATGCTTCCTGAAACTTGGATGTTTAAGGGTGTTGAATACACTTCAATGGGCGTGTTTTGGGCAACAATTGCTGGTTTAGTCGCTGGTTTATTGGTAGGAAAAGTAACTGAATATTATACTGCAACAGGAAAAAAACCGGTAATGTCTATCGTTAGACAATCGGAAACCGGTGCAGCAACAAATATTATTGCAGGTTTGGGAGTTGGTATGATGTCAACAGCCATTCCAATTATTTTAATTGCAGCAGCAATTTTGGTTTCGCACCATTTTGCAGGTTTATACGGTATTGCTATTGCTGCCGTTGGAATGTTGGCGAATACAGGAATTCAGTTGGCAGTTGATGCTTACGGTCCAATTTCTGACAATGCCGGTGGTATTGCCGAAATGGCCGAATTGCCAAAAGAAGTGCGTGAACGTACAGATAAATTAGATGCCGTTGGAAACACCACTGCAGCTATTGGAAAAGGATTTGCCATCGCTTCTGCCGCATTAACGGCTTTGGCGTTGTTTGCCGCTTTTATGCAAACTGCAAATTTAACGTCTATTGATGTTTCCCAGCCTAAAATTATGGCCGGACTTTTAGTGGGTGGTATGTTGCCATTCGTTTTTTCAGCTTTGTCTATGAATGCCGTTGGACGTGCAGCTATGGCGATGATTGAAGAAGTTCGTCGTCAGTTTAGAGACATTCCTCAGCTTAAAGCAGCTTTGGAAGTGATGCGTAAATATGATTCAGATATGTCTAAAGCATCTGTTGAAGACAGGAAAATATTTGATGAGGCCGATGGTGTTGCAGATTATTCAAAATGTGTTGAAATCTCCACAAAAGCTTCCTTAAGAGAAATGGTTTTGCCAGGTTTAATGGCGATTACTGTGCCAGTTTTGGTAGGATATGTTGGTGGTGCCCAAATGTTGGGAGGCTTATTGGCCGGTGTAACAACAACAGGTGTTTTAATGGCTATTTTCCAATCAAATGCGGGTGGCGCTTGGGACAATGCCAAAAAAACGATTGAAGAAAAAGGACTAAAAGGAACCGATACGCATAAAGCGGCAGTGGTAGGAGATACCGTTGGTGATCCGTTTAAAGATACTTCAGGACCATCATTGAACATTTTATTGAAATTAATGTCGGTTGTGGCTTTGGTTATTGCGCCAAGTATTGCACTTTCTGCCGATGAAGTTGCAGAATATGCAAGAGAAAATGCACCAACCGAAATGGTTTCTCACGAAATTTCCAAAGAAGTACAAGTGATGATGAATACCAATGAGGATGGATCTGTAAAAGCGACAGTAACTACCACAACAACTGATAATGGAACGGTTACAACTGACGAAAAAGTTTTTGAAGGAACTGAAGCTGAAGTAAAAGCTGAAATTCAAAACCTTAAGGAGGTTAAAGTTGAAGTAATTACGCCAACTTCCCAAGAGTAATTTAAAGAAGTAATTTTATATATTTTAATTAAACCTGTGGATTTGTATCCGCAGGTTTTTTTGTACAATTAAATGTGGTTATTTGGATAATCTCATAATTAAAATAAAATGTTGATTATGAAATTTTATGTTGAATTTTTGTTTAGAAAACTATTTTTCAACGAGTTATCAATTAAAAATTAATTTTTAAATTTGTTTAAAATGAGACTATTATGGCCAGATTTCAACATAAGATTTACTTTTTGGGCTTCCTTCTGATTTTTACGGCATTTGCCAAAGCCCAAAATAAGGAGTTAATGATCAGTAAGGAACTTGCTGAAAATTCCGAAATGCTCAAAGTTAAAATGGGAACTCAATGGATGGGTAAGATATGGAAATTTAAGTTTGGTGATTATGAAGTGGTTGACAGTAAAATGGGTTGGAAAAAAGTTAAAACCAAATCAAACTTATTGAATACCAAGTCAGAAGTTAATTCTAATCAAAAATTCTCATTTGTATTAACAAATAAAACTAACGATTCTGCCATCGTAAATGCTGTAGAGAATATTTCAATAGAACAGCTCCAATCCTATGAATTATTTCCAAATTTTTATTTGGGATCTGACGAGCTTTTGAAAGGGTCTCGAAATTTTTCGGCGTTTATTTCCACAACAAGCAATAAAGAAGAAACTTGGGCCTTAGTTATGAAAGATACGCAGGGCAGCAAAGTGGCACATGAAAATGAAGCTTTCCTTACAAATGGAGAACGATTGATTTCAATTATTCCTATAAGTTCAAATAATGACAATAAAAATAGAAGTGAATTGGGTATGATGCTAAATCTTCCTGCGATGGGTTATGAATTTATAGAAAATAATCAATCACTTTGTGCAATGCAGTATTATGGTGGTGGCGCATTGGGAATGAATAAAAATATTATTTGGTTAAAATCAGATCTTTACTCCAGTATGAAATTAATATATGCCGCGGCAATGACTGCGATTTTGCAGATTAAACAGATTGAACCTGAATAATAATTATCGTGGACGAATTTATCTTTTGAAATAAAATTGATTATAGATTATTCTGGTTGCAAGGAAACCTGAAGTTGCTGTGGAATCACGTGACATTCGTCCGCAGTTACTGTAATCGATTCAGAGATAAAAGTGATGTAACCAACTCCGGAAACAGTCACAATATAAGTTCCTTCCCGTTCCCAGGCTCCAGAAAAAATAGGATTGTTTACATCGAAAAACTCCAAGGTTTCCGTATAATTTCCGTCTGTGGCTTTTACGATTATTCCTTCACCCAAAGGCTGATTTGTCACAGCATTTTTAATGGTAATGTTTAATGCTGCCCGCGCTTCTTCGGTGCATTGTATTTCATCTGTCTTGTTAAAAGTGCAGGATAAGAAAAGAAAAATACTGCATAAGTATAATGTTTTCATCATAAAAAGGATTTAATTTTTTTTGTTTGATCACTTTCATCGTTCAAAATTTTAAAAAGAATCGGTTGAAGCTTTATTCTTTGTCCTCTTTGTTTTCAAGATTTAATTTGTCTATCAAATTGTATTTTTCTTGTCTTGTTTTCCAACGATCACGCGCATATTTTTGCATATCGGTCACAGTGTCTTTTTCATCGGTTATTTCAAGTCCAAGCAATGTTTCAATAATATCTTCCAAGGTTACAATTCCGTCCATCCCTCCATATTCATCAATAATTACAGCAATATGTTCCTTTCTTTCCAAAAGAATTTCCCAAACGCTAAACAATACTTTTGAATCTTGGACAAATACAATTTCGCGTTTAATATCCTTTAGTTTTAAATCAAGTTGCCCTTCGGCAAGCTTTTCAAAAACCGTTTGTCTGAACACATATCCCGTAATGTTTTCTGTACTTTCTGAATAAATGGGAATCCGTGAGTATTTCAGGTAATCTTTATTTCTTAAAAAATCATTTAAGGTTAAATTTTCATCAGCAACCGCAACCACCACCCTTGGAGTCATAATTTCAGTAACTTTTACATTTTTTAGCCGAAGTAAATTTTGAATTATCTTATGTTCTTTTTCCGAAAAAATACCTTCGTCCGCACCAATACTCGCCAAGGCCGATATTTCTTCTCTGCTGGTAGATTGCTCATTCTCGTTTCCTGAAATTGCTTTTGTAATGAATGCGGACATTATGACTAAAGGATAAGTAACAATAATCATAATACGTATTATTTGCGATGAAATCTTAGCCAAACCTCTCCAATAATTTGCCCCAATAGTTTTGGGAATAATTTCTGTAAGCACCAATATTAAGATGGTCAAAATTGCTGAAACAATTCCAAAGGATGCTTCACCATATATTTTGACTGCTTGCGCTCCAACACCGGCGGCTCCAACGGTATGTGCCACAGTGTTAAGCGATAAAATTGCAGATAATGGCTTGTCGATATTGCTTTTTAAGTCGATAAATACCCTTGCCCATACATTGCCTTTTCCTTCTTTCACAATGAGGAATGAAACGGGTGTAGATAGCAATACCGATTCCATAATTGAACACAAAAAAGAGATAATTAGTGCAAGAAATAGGTATATTAAAAGTAGTGTCATTTTTTCTTCAAATATAAAATTTAATTTTGATAAATATGCTGAATGCTGAAAATCGCTTGCAATTCCTGTTAAGTTGCTTTTTTACGAAATATGTTTATGAATGATGTTGCACCAAATTTCTCAACTAATTTTTTGAATCATCGGGTTGAAAGCTTTTGAGGCCACCAAAACTTTAACGCCAATTTTTAATTCTCTTATTTCATCTTCGGTGGCAATCACTTTGATGATATTGGAGCCTGAAAGCACGCTGATGATATACACCACATCGCTTTTTTCAATAGCGATAATTTCTCCCGTAAGTTTAAACTTGCTGCTTATTTTATCTTCGGAAAAAACAAAAGCCGGCGTTCCTTCTTTGATAATTTTCCCTTTATCAAGCAAAATTACGTGGTCGGAAAGTTTAAAAATTTCTGGTAAATGATGGCTCACCAAAATGGTGGTGAGTTTGTAGTGTTGGTGCACTTTCAAAATAAAATCCTGCAATTTAAAACGCATTTCGTCGTCAAGCGCCGAAAGTGGCTCGTCAAGCAACAATATTTTTGGTTTCCGGGCAATGGCTCTTGCCAAAGCAACACGTTGTTTTTGTCCGCCCGACAAATGTTGCGGTTTGCTGTTTTGTAAAGATTGCAATTCCATCAATTCCAGCAATTCATTCACAATATTTTTATCATTTCCTTTTTGCAGCGCAAAAGCCAAATTTTCCCGAACAGTTAAATTTGGAAACAACGCATAATCCTGAAACACAAATCCGACCGAACGTTTTTGAATGGGTAAAATTATTTTTTTATTGGTATTGTTCCAACATTCTCCTCCAACTTCAATAATAGATTTCTCGGCATCCGTAAGTCCGGACAAAATCCTGAGAATCGTTGTTTTTCCGGCGCCCGAATTTCCGTAAATGGTAATAAGTTGTCCTTTTTCAACAGAAAATGACACATCCAAAGGAAGCTTTCCGTCGGCTGTTTGCAAGGTTTTATGAGCGTAAAACTTAATCATTGTTTAGCAGATTTGCCTTGCTGAAGGTGTTGTTAATAAAGTAAACTCCTAAAAGAACAGAAAAGGTGAAAACAAAAAGGATTCCAGCATACAAATTTGCGGCATCATAATTCATCGCCTGCACTTCATCATAAACAGCAATGGAAGCTACCCTGGTTTCTTCGGGAATACTTCCTCCAATCATTAAAACTACGCCAAATTCGCCAACGGTATGGGCAAATGTCAACACAATTCCTGTTAAAATGGACGATTTTATATTGGGAAGCAAAATTTTGATGAGCGTGGTGAATTTCGATTTTCCCAAGGTAAATGACGCTTCTCTAAGTGAAGCCGGTAAATTTTTTAATCCCGCCTGAATTGGATGAACCATAAAAGGCAGGCTGTAAATTACGGAAGCAATAATCAATCCTTCAAAAGTAAATACAAGTTGGATGTCAAAATACTGGTTCAAGAATTCCCCGAAAGCATTTTGCGGACTGAAAGCAACCAGCAAATAAAAACCCAAAACCGACGGCGGCAACACCAACGGCAAGCTCACAGTGGCTTCCACAACCGATTTGAATTTGAATTTGGTGAAGGCAAGCCAGTAACAAAGCGGCAAGGATACCACCAGCAAAATAGCGGTGGTTATCAAAGCCAGTTCGGCGGTAAGCCATAAAGGTGCTAGATCAATCATTGGGCGATAAACTTACTTCGTTCGTTTTTATCAAGGCCAAAACCAAATCTCCATTTTTCAAATTTAGTGTTTTTACTGCATTTGTGGTGATCAGGGATTTGATGGTAAATTCCCCGAAACTCAAATGCAATTCGCTTAAAATTTCTCCTTGTTTCATGGAATCGATGTTACAAAGAATTTTATTCTGGATGCTGATATTTAAAGGTTCATTTTTGGCGATAATCACTTCGGTTTCCTTAAAATACACGTTCACGGTATTGCCGATTTTAAAATAAGTTTCGGATTCTGGCGTATCAATAATAATGGCCGTAAATGTGATGCTTCCAACGGCAATTTTAACCAAAGAAAGCGATTCGCTTCCCTGAATACTTGTAATATTTCCTTTGAGTATGTTCATTAAAATTTACGTGGTTTTTGGGTAAATCCGAAATGTGTTAAAATCGCTATCGCTTTTGGTGATGCGATAAAATTATAAAATTTCAGGGCATTTGGGTTGTTTTTGGCATGTTTCAAAATAACATAACCCTGTTCCAATGGTTTGTGCGATATTTCGGGAATCACATAATAATTTCCGCCGGCTTTCTTCATCGTGGGCGATAAAGCCAAAGACAAGGCCACAATGCCAATATCGGCAGCGCCAAGCTGCACAAACTGGGCGGTTTGGGAAATATTTTCTCCATACACAAACTTGCTTTTTACCTGATCGTAAATTTTATAATATTGCATACTTTCTTTTGCTTTTTCTCCGTAAGGCGCGTGATCAGGATTCGCGATGGCTATTTTATTCAATTTTGGATTCAGCAAGGCGTTCATTTTTTCAACATTTGGATTGATTTTTTTGCTCCAGATGACAATCCCGCCAATGCCATAAGTTTTTACTTCGGAAATGGTGAATCCTTGCTCTTTTAATTTATTTGGATAGTTGACATCTGCCGAAAAATAGAGATCAAATGGCGCATCATATTGAATTTGTTCAAAAAACTTTCCTGAAGAACCATAGGTTACCTGAATTTTTTCTGATGGATGCTGTTTTTGATAAACCGAAATAATGGAATCCAAGGCAAATTTTAAATCGGAAGCTGCCGCAACGGAAACTTTTTGCGCCTGAATGGTACAGCCCGTAAAAATAAAACTGATGATGAGTCCAAAAAACAGTCTGTTGAGCATTTATTTATTGTTTAAGAATAAAGATTTTTCGATTGGGGAAGTCTGCCCAATAAATCACCTTTAATTACCAAAAATAGTAAAAAACAACTATTATTCTTTGGGTTTTTTCTAAAATTGTAGTTGGATTTGCATTAGGGGTTGAAGTGAAAATCCTTTTTTGAGGTATTTCTCCGAAAAAAAGATTGAAACGAAAAACCCGACCCGCCAGCTGGCGGGGAATGCCCAAAATGTGAGTTGGCTAATATAGGTCTAATTGTTAAATAATTTTAGTAAACAGAAATTGTCAGCATAACCATAGAAACCAAAATCAAGACAATCACCAACGGCATCACAAATTTTATCCATTTGTCAAAACCAATTTTAACAATGGCAAGCGAGGCCAATATAAGTCCGGTTGGATTGATGATGGCAAACAAACCCTGGCCGTATTGGTAGGTATTCACAATGATTTCCCTGCCAATGCCAACGGTATCAGCCAGAGGCGAAATAATGGGCATGGTAAGCACGGCCATTCCAGAGGAGGAAGGAATAAAAAAGGACAAACCATTGTAGATAAAAAACAGTGCGTTGGCAAAAACGCCTTTATTCATTCCTTCGGTAAGTGCGCTGGCGTTAAAAAGTACCGTGTCGCTGATGAGTCCGTCATCCATTAATATGGAAACGCCCCGGGCAATTCCGATGATAAAGGCAACGCCGAGCAATTCACCCGCGCCTTTTGAAAATGCATTGACAAAATCGGATTCGTTTATTTTGGCGATAAATCCTATGGTTATGGCGCCGACTAAAAATACAGAAGTCATTTCTATAAACCACCAGTCGAGCAGTGCAACACCGATGATCATTATGATAAAACAAGACGCAAACACGAACAAAATGAGTTTAAGTTTGTTCGTTAATAGCACAATTTCCCCTTTTGAAAGATGGCCAAAGTGGGATTCCATAGCTTCTTTTTGATCAAAAATTAAAGACTTGGTCGGATCTTTTTTAATTTTTTTGGCGTAGCGCAGAATGTATAAAATGCTGATGGTTACACAAATTATAAACATCAAAATTCTTCCTTCAAGTCCGGTTGTCCAGTTGATTCCGGCCGCATCTGAAGCGATGATGGTTGAAAACGGATTGGTGGTTGAACACATCGTGCCAACGGAAGATCCCAAAAAAATACAGGCCAATCCCACCATAGCGTCATATTTGGCTGCAATAAATACGGGAATTAAAATAGGGAAGAAGGCCAAAGTTTCCTCCGCAAAACCAAAAGTGGTTCCGCCCAACGCCACCAAAGTGGTGGTAAGGATGATTAAAATATATTCTTTGCCTTTTAATTTAGTCACCAGCCAAAAAATTCCGGCGTCAAAAGCGCCGGTCATATTCATAATTCCTATGAGTCCGCCAATAATCAATACCAAAAAGATGATGTCTGAAGCCGCGATAATTCCTTTGATGGGCGACTGAACAAATTCAAAAAAACCTTGCGAATTGGAGTCTGTTCCTTTGTAGGTATTTGGAATGCTTATGGGTTTTGTGATGGCGCCCTCGGTAAATTTTTTTAAGGGGATTTTGATATTAAGTGCATCTAAAGAAGCCTGTTTTGCAGGAATTACGATAGATTTCCCCAAACTTTTCCGTATAAAAGTATTGTCGGCGGCATTGTAAGACAGGTTGTCGTATTTTCCTGAAGGCACAACCCAAGTTAAAAGTGCTACAAGAGCGGCGATAACAAGCAATATGGTTTGTGCGCTAGGGAATTTCAATTTTATCATTTACAATTGTTACTTTAAAAATTAATAAAGTTTTCGATAAATGTTGGGTAACATTCCAAAGGTTTGCTTCGGTTTTGTAAATCTAAGATTTAAAATGATATGTACGAAATCCTTTTGAAAAATGGAAATGGAAATTTAATTTGCGCCGATAATTTTTAAGAAAGATTTATTCAGTGTCATTTGAAGCCAGAATTTTAAATGTCAACACTTTTTTATCATCAATCCGATATTCATAAATAGACCTTCCCTGAATATGCCCGTCGCTATAATCGGCAATGATCCATTTATTTCCGAGCAATTGAATTTTACCATAGCTCATAGTTCCGCCTAATACGGCTTCAAAAGGAATCATATCAGCTCTTTTGCGCAGCGCATTTTCAACAAATTCTTCTGGATTTTTTATTCCCTGACGGGTTAGGTGAATGCCATTAAAATCTTTATCGAACCATTGATTTTCCGATACATTGCTTATTTTTATCAATGAATCGTTTAAACTTTTAAGGAGTACAATTTCCTTTACTAAAGAATCATTTTTTAAGGATAACTGTTCCGTAATATCAGGGTTGTTTTCTGTTTGTTTCACCTCTTTTTTACAGCCAAAAGCTAAAAAGCCAACAATTAATAAAATCGATATTTTTCTCATTTTCTTAGTGAATTTAGCGCAAATGCTCGAATATAAAACGTCGTGTATTTTAATTTATTTTATAAAAAACTTCGCCGTTTGTGATGATCTTATCTTTTCAATTCATATTCAATTTCATCATCCGGCAAGTCGGTCAATTTGATAAAGTTAAGCCGTTCAAGCAGTTTTATGGCTTGGATATTTTGTTTGGATGTAACTGCCCAAATGCGTTTGAGCGCCATATTCTTCAATCCGAAGTCAATAGCCAACAACATGGCATTTGTCATAAAACCTTGACCTCTAAACTGAGGCAGCAACACACAGCCCAACTCGCCTTCACCTTTATCCAATCCGCGATAATAACCGCAGGTTCCCACTATTTTATTTGTTGAAATATCCTCAATTCCCCAATGAATTGAATTTCCATCGTCATAATCCTTGTCTATTTTGGCCTGCATTTCAATCGCTTCTTCCACGTTTTTTGCTTGTTTTGCATCATAATAGGAGATTTCAAGCAAGTCATTCATATCTGAGGCAATAATTTTTCGCAAGCTAATTTTTTCATCAGAAATAGTGGGAAAATCTTGGTAAGGCGGCAGATTCATTTTCTAAGATTTAAAGGCTGTTAAATATAATAAAATCCCTAATTAAACAACCTTCTAAAAAAACCTTTAATTCCGGTTTGGCGGTAAGAATCGCATTGCATATCATCATAAATATAAAACGGAATTGAAAACGGCGTGAGAAACTGTTTTCTCAATTTGGCGTCATTTTCTATGCCGCGAAGCACATTTCCGGCAATAGGCAAAGCCAAGGTAGATCCCGATCCTTGCCCGCTGTAAAAATGAACATCGGGCGTATTGGCGCCAACCCAGGTTCCTATCACCAAATCGGGCGTATAGGCAATAAACCATGCATCGGAATAATTTTGCGACGTACCGGTTTTTCCGGCAATATCTGCGTTAATGCCATATTGGTTTCGTATTCTGGTTCCTGTTCCGTTATTTATGGCATTTTCTAAGATCGCAGTAATCATTTGACTGGTTTTTACGCTGAATACTTTTTCAAATTTGGCAGCCTCTCTTTCGTGCAATATTTTTCCGTTGGCGTCGGTTATTTTGTCGATCATCACCGGTTCTGTTGTTTGTCCTTTGTTAGCGAAAGCACCATAAGCGCTCACAATTTCAACCAAAGATAGATCGAGTGTGCCCAAGGCCATTGACGGAGCATTGTCCTTTATTTTGGGAAAATTTAGTTTGTTACAGGTATTGAGCAGTTTTTGTCGGCCCACCTTAAAATACAAATCAACCGTTGGCACGTTCATAGAGTGCGTTAACGAATACCATAAGGCAACCGTGCTGTCCTGCGTAAATTTATGGTCAAAATTTTTAGGTGTCCAATTATCGTATTCTGAATATGTTTTTTCCTTATTCTCTAAATAATTGCAGGGTTCAAAATCGTTTTCAAATGCCGTGGCATATAAAATGGGTTTAAAAGCCGAAGCAATCTGTCGGTGCGACTGCACCATATCAAAAGGAAGTTTTCTGAAATCGTTGCCGCCAACCCAAGTAATAATGGCGCCGTTTTTGGGATTGGTGATGAGCACCGCAGCATTTAGCATTTTATAATAATGCCATAAACTGTCTATTTTGCTCATCTTTTTAGTTGTTATACCTTTCCAGTCGAACACTTCAATATCCCTTTTTTCTTTGTCTTTAGCTGTTAAGTTACCTTCAGTTTTTAATTTTGCGAGCCAGGCATTTTTAAAATTGTGATTTTCAAGTTCTTTGTCCAGCACCTTTTGCATTTTGGCCAAATGTTTTTGAATACCGTCTGTCGCCATTTTCTGAACCTGCATATTTAGGGTGGTGTATATTTTTAGGCCGTCTGTTTCAAGATTATATTCCTTGCCGTTTTCATCTTTGAGATCTTTCAGTAACTCCAGACTTTTTTTCTTTACCTGATGCACAAAGTAGCCGGCGGGTGCATTTAAAGTGGTATTTTCATAGTTTAATTTTAACGGTAATTTTTGCAGACTGTCAGCTTCTTTTTCTGTCAAATATCCTTGTTTTCCCATTAAATCCAACACCATATTTCTGCGTTCCATGGAATTTTTGGGATTCAAGCGCGGATTAAAAGTGGTGTTTGCTTTTAACAATCCCACCAAAACCGCCGATTCTTCCACCTTTAATTTGCTGGCCGGTTTGTTAAAATACCTTTGGGAAGCGGTTTCCACGCCATAAAGATTTTCACCAAAAGGAACGGAATTAAGGTACAGCAATAAAAGTTCCTCTTTGGTAAACATATTCTCCATACGCGCTGCAATAATAATCTCCTTAATTTTATTTACGGGCATACTCAACACACTGAAATTACTTCGTCCATATAAATTTTTAACCAGTTGCTGGGTTAAAGTGCTTCCGCCGCCTTTATTGTCGCGCATCAAAATACTTTTAAAAAAAACGCGAATATAGCTTTGAATGTCGTAGCCTTTGTGGGTAAAGAAGCGCTTGTCTTCTGTGGCAATCAGCGCGTTTTTAAGATGATCGGGCAGTTCGTCCCAGGCAATATTGGTGCGATTTTCGGCAAAAAATTTCCCAATCACTTTGTTGTCGGAAGAAATCACTTGTGTTGCTTCCTGATTGCTGATGGCAGCCAATGTCGCTTTGTTGGGCAATGACCCAAAAATACCTGCGTATACGGCAAAAAAGAAGAGAAAACTCAATAAAATGAGCGATGAAATCGCTATTAAAAAGTATTTCAGGTATTTTTTAAAAATAGGGTTTTCCAGAAACTGCATACATCAAAGTCTATAATATTGGCGAATTTAAGCTAAACATTTCAGTATTGGCAACAAATTAATTTTTGCGCATTTATTTGTTGAAGTAAAACTTGCTTAAAATGATGTTGGGAAGGCACAATTACCTTGCCAAAAAATCAGTGGGCTTTTTTCATTTTTGAAAGAAATCCTATTTATTTAGAATTAGTTTGTTGGATTGTTAAGATGATGAGCAGATTGTCAATATTATTGATTCTTAAAATAAGATTTATACCAGTCCGTTTCGTGATGGTCTTTTAAATTTTCTGCCGCAATATGATTCGGGTCAATTTTGGAATATAAGAGTTCCAAAGATGCGAAATCTCTCTGACTTATGACTTTAAATCCGTTATTAAGAAGTTGGGCGGCACTAACGCCAGCGCCGATTTGATACACTTTATTTTCAGCAAATCGGTTTCCGCTGTAAATAACCTGACTTCCGCAGGCAGCACTGATATCCATCAAGATGACAAGCTCAACACCTTCATTTTTTGCAATTTCAAGCATTTTTTCTGAAGCTTTTATCATTCCCTCGGTCCAGTCTTTTCCGGTTTCTGTCAAAACTTTTGCTTTTCCGTTGAGCACGTCATAGCCGGTTCCGCCGTGAATGTCGCACATTTCTCTTGGCGTGCCAAATGAAAATTCTTCAGGGCAAAATTTTATGATTTTTATGGTGTCATACTTCAGCAATTTAAGGGCACTCGGATATTCGCCGTTCGCCGTTCCGTCGTAACCGCAAGTCAATCCTGCCAAACAAGCACTCATTAAAATTCTTAAAGGATTTTCCTTTGTGGGAATTCGCAAATTGAGTATGTCGTTTTTATGGGTCATTTAGTAGGACATTTCTTGGAATTTCTTTCTGAATTGCAAAGGTTTTCTAATGTTGGGAAATACTTCTCTTGTGCCGCCAGAACCCACAATACTTATGGTTCCGTAGCCTAAAATTCTTCCTAAAATGCTTTGGTCAACATTTACGCTTTCAATTTTTGAGTGGTTCATTTCAAAAGTTTTTCTGCTGATTAAACCGGTTTTGATAATGACGCGTTTGTTGGTGATGGCAAATTCATCGGTATATCGGTCAATAAGCGGCGCAATAAACAGTGTGAAAAGTGCTTTTAAACTAAAAAAGATGATCCAGTGATAAGTGGTTTCCAATTCAACACGTTCGTCATTGATTAAATTATCATTTACGTATTTTCCCATTTTTAGGATTTTTAATGCTGTTTTTTGTCGTTATAACTGGTTAATTGCCTAAATTTCTTTAAAAAATCAGTTAATTTGGTCATAAATAATATCATTAGAGACTATAGACCAAAGTCTGTTTTCTCTATTCTCTTCTCTATATTCTTTGTTAAAAAAGTCCGTTAATTTGGGCGTCAATTTTGTTGATTACGGAATATAAATCTTCAGGATTGTCCACAAAATTTAATTTGTCGACATCAATAATCAGTAAATTTCCTTTGGTGTATTTGGTGATCCAGGCTTCGTAGCGTTCATTTAATCGGCTTAAATAATCGATGCTGATGGAATTTTCGTATTCGCGTCCTCTTTTATGGATTTGCCCAACCAAAGTTGGGATGGAGGCTCTTAAATAAATCAATAAATCGGGTGGAGAAACCAAACGTTCCATCAATTCAAACAAAGATTCATAATTCACATAATCGCGGTTGGTCATCAAACCCATTGCGTGAAGGTTGGGCGCAAAAATTCGGGCGTCTTCATAAATGGTTCTGTCTTGGATCAGGTTTTTGCCGCTTTCACGTATTTCCAATATTTGGCGGAAACGGCTGTTTAAAAAATAAACCTGCAAATTAAACGACCAGCGTTCCATTTCGGCGTAGAAATCATCTAAATAGGGATTCTCTTCAACAGATTCATAATGGGGTTCCCAATTGTAATGTTTGGCTAACAGTTTGGTCAGGGTGGTTTTACCTGCGCCTATATTACCGGCAATTGCTACGTGCATACAAAGATTTTAAGTGAATTTGAAAAAAGCTAATTTACTTAAATTTTTTATGTTTTACCAACACAAATTTCAATGCTTTAAAAAATTAACTTATAGCCGTAGCCGCGAACGTTAATAATTTGGATGGAAGGATCGTCTTTTAGCTTTTTTCGAAGCTTGGTGATAAAAACGTCCATACTGCGGGCATTGAAGAAATCATCGTCTCCCCATAATTTTTTTAGGATAAAAGAGCGGTCCAACACCTGATTTTTATGTTGAATCAAATGAAATAACAGTTCCGATTCGCGGTGCGTCAATGTTTCTGAATGACCGTTTAAAACAAGCGTCTGATTTTTAACATTGAAAAGATAATTGCCTATTTTAATGATTTCTGAGCCATTTTCAAAATCGCCTCTTTTTAAAAGTGCATTGATACGCACTATCAATTCCTCCATACTGAACGGTTTCCTTAAATAGTCGTTTCCGCCTAAATTAAAGCCTTGCACAACGTCTTCTGTTTGCGACTTTGCCGTTAAAAATATAATGGGAATATCGGGATTTTCTTGTCTGATTTCTTTGGCAAGCGTAAATCCGTCTTTTTTTGGCATCATCACATCCAATACCAGCAACAGTGGCTTTTCGCGTTTGTAAGTTGTGTAAGCAATTTCGCCATCGGCGCAAAGAAGCACTTCAAAATTACGGGTTTCTAAACTTTCTTTAATTATTTGTCCCAAAGAAGGTTCATCTTCGGCAAGCAATATTTTTATGGGATTAGCCATTTGGCAGTTCAATTTTAAACAAGGTAGCGTTTTTTGCGTCGTAAACAATGGAAATGGTTCCGCCGTGTTTTTCAATAATATTTTTGGTGTAATACAAACCAATGCCAAAACCTTTTACGTTGTGTGTGTTTCCTGTGGGAATGCGGTAAAACTGTTCAAAAACCTTGTCTTTATGATTTTTTGGAATGCCGTTTCCACTATCCGAAATTGTGATGCCAATGTTCTTTTTTAGGGAAGACAATTCAACGGTAATTACTTTTCCGCCGTATTTCAGCGCATTGTCGATGATGTTTCCAATAGCATTTCCAAAGTGAAATTTATCTACATTTATAACAGCATCTCCAATAGTATTTATGAAGTTGATCGTTTTTTCCGGCGCCGTTATTTTATAGTTCGCAATCACGTGGTCAATAAGTTCGGCAATAATTACAGGTTGTTTGTTAAGCGCCAGTTGTTGGTGATTTAAAGCGGCGGTTTCCAGTATTTTTTCGACCATCACATTTAAATTGGCCACTTGTGAATTGGCAATGGAAATGTATTTTTCTGTTTTTGCTTTATCTTCTAAAGCATTGAAGTTTTTCATCGCTTCCAAAGCGGTTGAAATGGTGGCAATCGGTGTTTTAAATTCGTGGGTAATGTTGTTGATCAAATCGTTTTTTACTTCCGCCAGCTGTTTTTGTTTGTAAATGGTTTTTAACAAATAAATCAGACTTGCAATAATGCTGATCGACAAAATAAGCGAAAGCAAAATGCTGATAAAGGAATTTTTCAGCAAAATGGCTGTTTCATTGGTAAACCGAAGTTCCAAATGGCTTCTGTGCGGCAAATAGGTTGATTTTGAAACAACTGTTAAGTGCTTTTCGGGAAAATTTTCAAGGTTATAGTCTATGGTTTTTTTATCGAAATTGTCTTCTGAAATCCACTGAAAATAATCGTAGGTCATCCCGTAATCAATACCAATATTTGTGCGTTTGAGTTCTTCAGACAAATATTTATCCAACTTTGCAAGATCCAAAGTATCTCTGGAAATGGAAATAAAAACCTTCGAAATTAAACTGTCTATATTTTTTGGAATTACATCATCTGGCGTAAAAAACGCGTGATTTCTTTGACTGTTGATGAATAAAGGTTTCTGATTTTTTTGTTTCGCGATATTTTGCAGTGTGCTGTCCACTTTTTTTCGCAAACCCCATTTGCTGTTGGTGCTCACCACAATGGTATCCGTTTGATCTTTTTTATTTTTTGAATTGGGTGATGTGAAGGTAATAATCCCCGATTTGGTTAAGTTGGCAAAATAGGCTTCAACAGAATTGTCCAGACTTTGCTGTACTTTGCTGATTAAATTTTGTTTGTTTAATTCATATTCCCGATAATTCCAATACACCTGAACTGCAATGGTGGTAAATATGGTTACCCCAATAAAATAAACAACCCATTTGTAGTTTTTCTTATCCATAATCACAAAGTTAAGGACATAAATTGGTTTATAATAATCGCTTAACAATCGTTAACACTAATTAACTGAATGGTATTTTATTAGCGTGTATATTTGTTGGGAAAAATAACTAAAATCGCGTAAAATGATAAATATGTTGTTAAAAATTATGGTAATGGTTTTTTTGTTAGTGCAAACTGCATTAAGCGCTCAGGATTTTCAGGGAAGTGCGGTTTACCAAACAAAAACGACAATTGAAATGGATTTGGCGGCTTCGGGAATTCCGGCCGACAGGATTAAGCGGATTGAGGAAATGATGAAAAATCAAATGGAGAAAACCTATATTTTGACGTTTGACAAAACGGCTTCCATGTATAAAGAAGAAGTAAAATTGGATCAAGGCGCAGCCGGCGGCGGTCCTGGAATGCGTTTTGCGATGATGGGAGGCGGCGCTTCAGGGAAATATTATAAAAATATTCAAACAAAAACATCAGCAAAAGAAAATGAGTTCAGTGGAAAAAATTTCCTGATTAAAGATGCATTAAAAACCTACGAATGGAAAATGGAGCAAGAAACCAAAATGATTGGCAATAACTTGTGCTTTAAAGCAACCACCATTATCGAAATGCCTGCGAATGCAGGGACTTTTTCCTTTGGAAGAAGAAATAACGACAANNTTATTGGGGACTGCCGGGTTTAATTTTGGAAATCAACGCCGGAAACACCCAAATTATGTGCACAAAAATTGTGATGAATCCAAAAGATAAAGCGGATATCAGTGAACCAAACAAAGGAAAAGTGATGACCCAAAAGGAGTATGACGAAATGTTGAAAGAAAAAATGAAAGAGATGCGGGAGAGATTTCAAAATGAGCGTCAAAAAAGTGGAGGTTCTGGCGGTATGCATATCAGAATTGGCGGGTAATTAATAATTTTCAAATTTGCATTTAATATTTTTCAATCTTAAGGGGAGAAAAAATATTTTTGACCGCAAGACCGCAAGACCGCACGATCGCAAGACTGAGCGACAAATAAACTAAAAACTTACAACACACCATTCCATTCTTTAAATGAAAAAAGCATTAAGTTTTCTTGTAATCCTGGTATTCCCATTTATTATTTTTTCGCAGTCAGTAAAACTGGAAGGCATCGTTAAAGACAAAGCAGACAAACCTTTGGAAATGGCCAATGTCATCGCTTTTAAAAAGGGCACCAACATATTGCAGTCGTATTCCATTACCGATTCAAAAGGAAATTACAGGTTAAGTCTTGACCAAAATGAAGCATACACCATAAAAGTGAGTTATTTGGGCTTCAACACCAAAAACGTGGAAATTACTGTTGGAAAATCAGCAGCCGATATTTCCCAAAATATTGTGCTGGAAGAATCCAATGAGTCGCTGAATGAAGTGCAGATTACCTATGAAATGCCCGTAAAAATTGTAGGCGACACCATTGTATATAACGCCGATTCATTTACCTCAGGAAAAGAAAAAAAGCTGGAAGACGTGTTGAAGAAATTGCCGGGAATTGATATTGACGACAACGGTGAAGTAGAAGTGGAAGGAAAAAAAGTGCAAAAAGTGTTGGTGGAAGGAAAGGAATTTTTCGACGGCGATTCAAAACTGGCGACGCAAAATATACCTGCAAGCGCCATTGACAAAGTGCAGGTCCTTAAAAATTATAACGAAGTTTCGGGAATGCGCGGCGTTACCAACAACGAAGACAATATTGTCATCAATATCAAATTGAAGCAAGGAAAAAAGCGATTTTGGTTTGGCGAAGTGAACGCCGGTGTTGGCGATAACGAAAAATATACGGCAAAACCCAAACTGTTTTATTACAGTCCGGAAAAAAGCATCAATCTGTTGGCCGATTTCAATAATATTGGCGAAGCGCCATTTACGATGCGCGATTATTTCAGGTTTACCGGCGGTTTGCGTAGTGGAATGGGCGGCAGCGGAACCAGTCTTAATGTGTCATCGGGCGGATTGGGTTTTTTAACCGCGCAAAACAATAGGGCACAGGAAATCACTTCAAAATTTGGCGCATTGAATTTCAGTATGTCGCCTAAAAAAACCATCGATTTTAACGGATTTGCCATCGTAAACGATTCAAAAACAGATATGTTTACGCAGTCAAATACCGTTTATAACAAATTAAATATTACTGATATTAGTGAAACTTCGGCCACGCAAGGCAGTAAATTGGGAATGTTGAAATTCAGCACTACTTACAAACCAAGCAATGAAGTTTACATCAGTTATGACATTTTCGGAAAATTGTCTGAGCAAACTGAAATGCTCGATGTCACTTCAACCCGAAGAAGCGCCGATGCATATAAAGAAGAAAAACCGGCGACTTTAAACCAGAATTTCAATCTGTATTATACCATCGATGAAAAAAATATTTTTGCTGCAGAATTGCAGCACTTTTATGAAAAAGACAAGCCTTTGTACAATTCACTGGCAACCTCGCAGCCGTTTGAAATAATTCCGACTAACAATGCCGAAGCCATTATTGATTTGATTCAGTATAAAAAATCAAACACCAATAAATTGGATGCGAAGCTGGATTATTATTATTTGTTAACGCCAAAAAGCAATATCAACATCACGTTGGGAAGCACGTTAAGCGACCAAAATTTAACATCGAGAATTTCCCAAAATTTAAGCGATGGAACGGTGCTTAATTTTAATGATGAGCAGTTGAAAAATGAAGTGAATTATAATTTTTTCGATTTGTTTTTAGGACTTCATTATAAAGTGGTTTCGGGAAAATTCACGTTTAATCCGGGCGTAAGTTTGCACCAATACATCACAAAAGACAACCAATTAGGGACGGAAATTAGCGAGAACCAAACAAAATTATTGCCCGATGTGTACGCGAGTTTGCAACTAAAATCATCGGAAAGTCTGCGTTTCAACTATTCCATTTCTACCCAGTTTTCCGACATCAATAAAATTGCGGAAGGCTTTATGTTGTCCAATTATAATTCGTTGACACGCGGAAACAGGCTATTGGAAAATGCATTGTACCATCGCTATTCCTTAAATTATTTTAGTTTCAGTATGTTTTCTTTCACCAATGTAAACGCATCGTTGAACTACAATAAAAAAGTGGACGGCATAAAAAATAGCACAGAATTGATTGGCGTTGACCGGATTTCTTATCCGGTAAATTCAAATTTGGCCGATGAAACGTTTTCGGCAAATATAAGGTATGGCAAAACTTACAGCCGATATAAAACAAATTTCAGGGCAAATTTCTCGAATTCAACCTTTAACAATACGGTAAATAATGAGGAAATAAAGTCGAAATCCCTTTCTCACAGTTACCAGGCAAGTGTGGCCAGTAAATTTAAAAATGCCCCAAATTTTGAGGTGGGTTACGAAAAATCATTCTCAGAATATTCAAAAACGGGCAGCACCACCGACAGGCCCTTTGCAAATATGGAAATCGGGTTTTTGAAAAACTTCATTTTAACGGCCGATTACAGCTATTACAATTACAAAAACGACGAAAATACGGTGAAAAACACCTATTCATTTGTAAATGCAAACCTTTATTATCAGCAAAAAGACAGCAAATGGGAATTTAAAATTTCAGCGAATAATTTAACCAACAACACGTCGATGAACACCGACAGTTACAACGAAATTTCGGACAGCAATACCACTTCACTGTACTTTATTCAGCCAAGATTGTACCTGTTTTCTGTGAAATATAATTTGTAGGGCGTTCCCCGCCAGCTGGCGGGTCGCGCTTTCCGTTCCAATCTTTTGGGCAATGAAAAATCGCCAAAAAAGGATTCGTTTACCCTGAGCGGAGCCGAAGGGCAATCGCTAACGCAAATTGAATTACGATTTAAGATTTATGATTTTTTAATTTTGCCTTTAAACTTTAAACTTTTTAATTCCCCCTTCGGGGGCTAGGGGGCCTTTAAAGATTCAAAACGCCATTTTCACCGGCGGCAAAATCATTCCATAAATAATCGTCGGCTTCTTCGTCATTTACGTAATCACCGTCAACAACATATCTGAATTCATACGATTGCCCTTTTTGTAAATCCACAGTTCCTTTAAAAGTGCCGTTTTTCAATTTTTTTAATGGATCGGCTTTCTCATTCCAATGATTAAAATCACCAATTACCGACACGTTATCTGCATCTTTCGCAACAATGCTGAAAGTTACTTTGCAATTGGATTTGTTTTTTAAGTACTGTTTTTTAATTGCCATAATTCATAGTTTATAGTTTATGTAAAAATAGCAAACAATTTCATTAAATCCTCGAAAGCAATAAATTGTAACAAAGAATTGGCATTTTGTTAATTTTGAATTTATAAACTAAGGGTAATCGAAATTTTATCAGAAGAAATTTTAAGATTAATAATTCAAAAAACCAGTTGAAAACCGTATTAAAATCCAACTAAAATCGTTAATTTAGGCCATTAAATCCTTATAATAGTGATTTTCCGATTAAAAAACAAACAATGAAAATCTCCTTGAAATCTAAAATAATACTTGGTTACATCTTTAACTTTATTGTTATTCTGTCGCTCGGAATAATTTATTGGAATCAAATTCTGCCTGAAACACCCCTTTTGTGGGATTGGATTTCCTTAGCTTTAATTGCACTTTCTGGGGGAATGTTAACCGTTGTTTATTTTGTCATCCGGGCCCAATTAAAAGCAAAAAATGAAGCTGAAATTGAATCTTTAGAGAATCGTAAATTACTTCAATCAATTATTGATAACACTACCAATGCTATTTCCGTCAAAAAAATAAATGGTGAATATTTGCTTATTAACAAGCAATATGAAACCATTTATAAATTGAAGGAGGATGACATCAAAGGCAAAACCGACCACGATTTTTTGCCTAAAGTTACGGCTGATAGGTATCGAAGCACAG
>DPCK01000145.1 GCA_003516285.1 Lutibacter sp.
TGTTCAATTTCTTTTACTTGATGCGGATTCATATCTGAAATATCATTTAACTGATTCCATATTGGATCGGAAATTGGCACACAAATAATTTTTTCATCCGGTCCTTTTTCATCGGTCATATGAAAAACGCCAATGGGCTTCACTTCCATCACGCACATTGGGAATGTTGGTTCGCCGCCCAATACCAAAACATCCAGCGGGTCTTTGTCCAAAGCCAATGTTTCAGGAATAAATCCATAATCTCCAGGATACATCATAGAAGAAAATAACATTCTGTCGAACCTAATTTTATGCAACACAAAATCATACTCATACTTGTTTCTGCTTCCTTTTGGTATCTCAATTAATACGTCGAATGTTTTCTCGGTTTTATTGCTCATTTTCTATTGGTTAAACAGTTAAATTTTTTTCAAAAATACAAAAATCATCTCCCAACAAACCCCTTATTTCAGTAAATTTTAGAAATGAAATCCGAAGGCGCCTTTTATGGCAAAATTATTGGCATTTGGCACGTCTCTATAACTTCCTCTCCAGCTAAAATCAATTCTGAAAACCTTAAATATATTGCCAACGCCAACGCTGTATTCATAATACACTTTTGAAGGGGCCACATAGTTGATGTTTGAAGCGCTCAACGCAATATTTTTGTCGGAAATTTCTCCCCAAACCGCTTTTGCGCCAACAATTTCTCTCAAGTTGAGTTTTCTGAATAATGGAATTCTTGAAAAGAATTTTCCGTTAAAATTATGTTCTACGTGAAGTGATGCATACGTATCTGTCACAAATTCATAATAATCCAACAACGAATAGGTGTTTTCAATGGTGAAATAAGATTGATTTCCGGGAACAACGTTCAATAAACCAAGTGGAACTTCCCCAAATGTTTTTCCAACTTCAAAGGTGGTGAACATTCTTCCTAAACCGCCAATTAACATTGGCTGACGGTAATAAAACTGAACTTTTTGGTAATTGAAATCACTGTCAAAAAGGCCCTTTATTCCTTTTGAATAATTCAAAAATAAGGTGGAATAAACATCGGTGACTTCATTGCGTTCAACACCGTAACCAATTGTTTTTCTGTTTGGCGTGTAAGTCACCGTAAAATCAATTTCGGATTGTGAAACATCCGCTTTTTTGATATTGTTTTCTTTGTCCACCCAATAATCCAGGTTAAAAGTTTCAGGTGAAGCAGATTCCAAAGTTCTGTATGATGCGCCAACTTTGAAATTTAAATTATTCCGTGGCTCGATTGACAAGAAAAAATTAGATAAATTGATGGAAGTCAGTTTGCTGTTGTCTCCCGATGAAAACAAGGAAGATGAAGCAAAACTTCTGCCCATCACATCATTGGTTGTGGTTAAACTCACGCCAATTTGTTCCACATCGCGCCTGTTTCCCAAGCCAATAATAAACCTGCTTTTGGGATTTACCATCCATTTTCCTGATAAACCATATTTAAATTTATCATCTTTAAATCCGTAAGCAGTATAACCCTGAACGCGCCAAAGATCATTTGGGCCCAAATAAGTTCTTCCACCGGCACGCAATCGCCAGCCTTCCACATCATTTTTTCCGAAGGTTGAAAAAACATCGCCAAAATCAAATTTATTAAACTCTATATAACCCGAACCTAAAATGGAAACCAAATTATAAATGCGTTTAAATTTGGGAACAGTAGCCAAAGTATCTAACATTTTATAAATTCCCTGTTCATTGTCATTTAATTTTTCCTGTCGGTTTTCGATCCAATAATTATCGGTTTTTGCGTAAATATTTTTATCGTAAGCATTTATTTCTTCATTATAAAAAGCATCAGATTTTTTTTCGTTGAAGACATAATCCTTAAACATCGTGGTTCTTTTGCCATACAAACCTTTGGATTTGTCTTTTTTATTCAGACTAAAATCAGACATCATATAATCACGTTTCAGCAAAAATACCGAATCATTCAACACATCAAATTCCTGTTCAATATAAATATCTTTTACCCAGTTAATATTGGCGCTTTTGTTGGCCTGCATATTAATTTTTTTGATGGCAAAAGTGGTGTCATTCACCCAAAAATTGCCTTTAAAAGTGAGTTCACCTTTTCTTCGCGGATAGTATAAAATATTAAAACACCATTTATTGTCGATAAAAGCACTGTCGGCCAAAATATAATTATAGGTTGAAACGCCTGCGGCTTTGGAAATTGGACTCACAAAACTTTTATCGAAAATTTTGATGTAGCTGTCGTAAACATTATAATCTACATATAAATCTTTGATGAATGCGATGACATTTTGGTTGTTTTCGAATCCTGAGTTTTTATTGGCCACCAAATCTTCCCGAAGTTTTTTTCCGCCTTTATTTTTTCCAAAAGATTTGTAAACGGACTCATTGATAAAAATGGGCAAAAATGCTTTTCCCGTTACATTTGAAGTGTCAATTCCTTCAAAAACAAACTCCATTCCTTTAAAAAGTTTGCTTTTTATCATCGCACTGTCAATATTATTCATATCAAATTCCAATTTTTCGTACTTGTTATATTGATATTGATCGAATAAATAAATACCGTTTTCACGCTTCTTGGCCCAAATTTTTTCCAATATGGCGATGGCAGGATTCCCCTTTTTCTTAACCTTTCCGCTGTAGATAAAAACTTGGTCTAATTGTGCGGCGGCTTCTTTTAAGATTATCGTTAAATTAAAATCCCTGCTTTTTATGGGAATTGTTTTGTTTTCGTAGCCCAAAAAAGAAACTTCTATTTGGGTGTAGGTTTTATTGGATTCCAAATAAAATTTTCCATTTTCATCGGAAACCGTTCCTGTGGAGGAACCCACAAAAACGATATTGGCAAAGGGAATTGATTGGTTGTTTTCGTCCTTCACAAAGCCGCTTATTTTCACTTGGGAAAACCCTGAGAAAAAAACAAGCGTAAACATAAAACTTAAGAAAATATATTTTTTAGTCATCATAAAAAAACCTTTCAAGATAATTTTGAAAGGNNGTATCAGCAGTGGTGATTCTTTTGATGGGAGCATCCAAATAATCGAATACATTTTCCTGAACCTGGAACGTAATTTCAGAGGAAACACTTCCAAAAGGCCAGGCTTCTTCCAAAATAACCAATCTATTTGTTTTTCTTACCGATTTAAAAATGGCTTCACTATCCATTGGCCTGATGGTTCTTAAATCAATAATTTCAACCGAAATTCCCTCTTTTTCAAGAATTTCAGCAGCAATATAAGCCTCTTTAATTATTTTTCCGAAAGAAACAATTGTTACATCGGTTCCTTCTCTTTTGATGTCAGCAACCCCAATTGGCACAATATATTCTCCTTCCGGCACTTCACCTTTATCGCCGTACATTTGCTCAGATTCCATAAAAATAACCGGATCATCATCTCTAATGGCAGCTTTTAACAATCCTTTTGCATCATAAGGATTTGACGGCACCACCACTTTTAAACCGGGTGTGTTTGCAAACCAGTTTTCAAATGCCTGTGAATGTGTGGCTCCCAACTGGCCTGCAGATCCGGTTGGACCACGAAATACAATTGGGCAATTTATTTGTCCGCCCGACATTTGTCTTATTTTTGCGGCGTTATTTATAATTTGGTCAATACCCACCAAAGCAAAGTTAAAAGTCATATATTCCACAATTGGTCGGTTTCCGTTCATCGCAGATCCAATCGCAATTCCGGTAAAACCCAATTCGGCAATTGGCGTATCAATTACGCGTTTTGCGCCAAACTCATCCAACATTCCTTTTGAAGCTTTATAAGCACCATTATATTCAGCAACTTCTTCTCCTATTAAATAAATAGTTTCATCCCTGCGCATTTCTTCACTCATTGCTTCACAAATGGCTTCTCTAAATTGTATAGTCTTCATCTTAATCTGTTTTTTAGGATTTGCAAAATTAAACAATAATAACAGTTCTATCAAAATAATTATGTCTTAATAAAAAAATTGCTATGCACGCATAATATATTTAAAAAAATTAGTATATTCGTAGCATCATAAATAAAAAAGACGCGTAATTTTAACCCAAATATCCAAAAACTTAGATTTTATGAAAATATTAGTTTGTATCAGTCACGTTCCGGACACTACCTCAAAAATTAATTTTACAGATAACAATGCAAAATTTGACAGCAACGGCGTGCAATACGTGATAAATCCTTATGATGAATTTGCATTGACAAGGGCTATGTGGTTCAAAGAAAAGCAAGGAGCCACAGTAACCGTTGCCACCGTTGGAAACGCAACTACCGAACCAACTTTACGCAAAGCATTGGCCATAGGCGCCGATGATGCGATAAGGGTAAATACAGAAGCTTTAGACGGTTTTACCGTTGCAAAAGAATTGGCTGATGTGGTTAAAAATGGCGGCTACGATTTGGTGCTTGCAGGAAAAGAATCAATCGATTATAACGGCGGAATGGTGCCAGCCATACTTGCCACACTATTGGATTTTAATTTTGTGAATGCTTGTATCGGACTTGAAATTGATGGTGAAAAAGCCACAATCTCGCGTGAAATTGATGGCGGAAAAGAGCAACTTTCGGCAAATCTTCCTCTAATTATTGCCGGTCAAAAAGGCTTGGTTGAAGAAAAAGATTTGCGAATTCCAAATATGCGCGGCATTATGATGGCGCGTCAAAAACCATTGACAATTGTTGAATCTTCCAACGGAAATGCAGCAACAGCCATTGTTTCTTTTGAAAAACAGGCGGCAAAATCGGCTTGTAAATTAGTGGATGCCGACAATGTTGGTGAACTCATTAATTTATTGCACAACGAAGCAAAAGTTATTTAAAAAATGTTTAATCGTTTATTTGTTTAAACGTTTAACTGTACAAGAAGAATTAAAAATATAAATTCATTTTAGTGTTAGAAAAACAAATCTAAAATCTAAAATCTAAAATCCAAAAATAATATGTCAGTATTGGTTTTTGCCGAATCATCGGAAGGAAAATTTAAAAAAACCGCTTTAGAAGTAACTTCCTACGGGAAAAAAGTTGCTGAGCAATTGGGGACCAACTTAGTGGTATTGACGATAAATTCAAGTGATGCGTCAATATTATATAATTATGGATCCGAAAAAGTATTAACAATTACAAATAAAGCATTGAATCCTTTTAATGCTAAAATAGTTGCAAATATTGTAAAACAAGCGGCCGAAAAAGAAAGCGCGAAAGTTGTTATTATCGATTCAAACGCAAACGGATTGTACTTTGCGCCTATGGTTGCCGCCAATTTAAATGCNNAACAAAGCATTTAACAACACACAAATTTTAACGGAAATAAAAGTGATTGCACTTGCCAAAAACGCATTTGGTTTGTTCGAAAATAAAGTTTCAGGAACAACAGAAGAATTTTCACCTGTTTTGGTTGAAAGTAATTTGGTTTCAACTTCCATTGAACAAACTTCAGGAAAAGTGACCATTGCAGATGCGGATATCGTAGTTTCCGGAGGAAGAGGATTGAAAGGTCCTGAAAACTGGGGAATGATAGAAGAGTTGGCCAGTGTTTTGGGAGCAGCGACCGCTTGTTCAAAACCAGTTTCCGATTTGGGCTGGAGGCCTCATAGTGAACACGTTGGACAAACAGGAAAACCGGTTTCTTCAAACTTATACATCGCCATTGGAATTTCAGGCGCCATTCAACATTTGGCCGGCGTAAACTCCTCAAAAGTTAAAGTGGTAATCAATACCGATCCCGAAGCGCCTTTCTTTAAAGCTGCAGATTATGGCATTGTAGGAGACGCTTTTGAAGTGGTTCCAAAATTAATTGAAAAGTTAAAAGAATTTAAAGCAAATAACGCATAATTTTATTAAATTGTGCCTCTAAATAAG
Source organism: Lutibacter sp. (assembly GCA_003516285.1). Taxonomy (GTDB): domain Bacteria; phylum Bacteroidota; class Bacteroidia; order Flavobacteriales; family Flavobacteriaceae; genus Lutibacter. Next base: position 5,844 of record DPCK01000145.1, read on the forward strand.
GCTGCCTAATTATTGGGATAAAATCCTTTGATTAGACAGTCTTTTTTTTTAATTTTAACTTATGAGTTTAGTTCGACTAAATATTAAAGGGATATCTTACAGCCAAACACAAAGTGGCGCTTACGCATTGGTTTTGAGCGAAGTAGACGGGTCCAGAACCTTGCCAATTGTGATTGGAGCGTTTGAAGCCCAGTCCATTGCCATTGCTTTGGAAAAAGAAATTAAACCTCCCCGTCCGCTTACACACGATTTATTTAAAAGTTTTGCCGACAGATTTCACATTGCCATAAAACAGGTAATCATTCACAAATTGGTTGATGGTGTGTTTTATTCAAGCCTAATTTGTGAACGTGATAAAATTGAGGAAATTATTGATACCCGAACTTCTGATGCCATTGCTTTGGCAACGCGATTTAATGCACCAATTTACACCTATGAAAATATTTTGGACAAGGCAGGGATCTATTTAAAAGCCAAAAATGAATTAACGGACGAAAAAGGAACCTTAAGCATTGAAAAATTAATTGAGGAACCTGAAAAAGCAAGTTCATTTTCAAAAGATACGCTGGAAGAATTAAATGAAAAATTAAGCAAAGCAGTTCTAAATGAAGATTATGAATTGGCCGCAAAAATTCGTGACGAAATAACAAAACGCACTTCATAACAATCCGCTTTATGATAAAAAAAATAAGTTTAGCTATCCTAATCTTCTTCAGTATTTTTTCAGCGAACGCAAAAGAAACCATCCAAAATACCATTATTGACAGCCAAGGATTTTCAACAACATCATTGTGGCGGGGAGTTTTGGGAATGGTGTCATTGCTGCTGATCGCCTATTTGTTCAGCAATAACCGGAAAGCCATTAATTGGAAAACGGTTGGTGCAGGTTTAACCGCTCAATTGCTTATTGGTATTGGGGTTTTAAAAGTTGTTTTTGTTCAGCGAATATTCGAATTTGTTGGTGGAATTTTTACCAGTATTTTGGATTTTACCGCTGCCGGAAGTCAGTTTTTATTTGGCGGCCTGATGAATATTGAGTCCTACGGATTTATTTTTGTTTTTCAAATTCTGCCAACTATTATCTTCTTTTCTGCATTAACTTCCCTTTTGTTTTATTTGGGTGTTATTCAAATTATTGTAAAAGGAATGGCATTGGCATTGACCAAATTATTAAAAATTTCTGGAGCAGAAAGTTTATCGGTCGCCGGAAATATATTTTTGGGCCAAACAGAAGCGCCTTTAATGATCAAAGCCTATTTGGAACGGATGAACCGTTCAGAAATATTGCTGGTGATGATTGGCGGAATGGCCACAGTTGCCGGAGGTGTTTTGGCCGCTTATATCGGATTTTTAGGCGGAAACGATCCAATTTTACGACTCCAATTTGCCAAACATTTATTAGCTGCATCGGTAATGGCAGCGCCTGGAGCCATTGTTATCTCAAAAATGCTTTATCCGCAAACCGAGGAAATTAATACCGACGTAAATGTTTCCCAGGAAAAAATAGGCTCAAATATTTTGGACGCCATCGCCAACGGAACCACGGAAGGTTTAAAATTAGCCGCCAACGTTGCGGCAATGTTATTGGTTTTTGTGGCTTTAATTGCTATGATCAACGGTATTTTGGGATGGGTTGGTTCCGTAACCTATTTAAACGACTGGATTGCCACCTATACGCCGTACCAACAATTTTCTTTGGAATCAATTTTAGGGACTATTTTTGCGCCTTTAATGTGGTTGATTGGTGTAGCCAGAGAAGATATGATGTTGATGGGACAATTGTTGGGCGTAAAATTGGCCGCAAGTGAATTTGTGGGATATATTCAATTGGCTGAGTTAAAAGATATGGCCAATATTACGCATCTTACTTACAGCAAATCGGTAATTATGGCCACTTATATGTTGTGCGGTTTTGCCAATTTTGCCTCAATCGGCATTCAAATTGGCGGCATTGGATCCTTGGCGCCGGGACAAAGAAAAACTTTGTCGGAGTTTGGTCTAAAAGCAGTAATTGGCGGTTCAATCGCTTCATTGTTATCGGCAACCATTGCGGGAATGATTATTGGGTAAGCCCCCTAACCCCCGAAGGGGGAATATTAAATTTGATTAAAAAATAAACTACTGAAAGTATTTGTTTAATTGTTCAAAAAAAACAATTAAACAACTAAACGATTAAACAACAAGATGAAACAATATCTAGACTTAATAAAATACGTTCAAGATAAAGGAACGCTAAAAGAAGACAGGACAGGAACCGGAACAAAAAGCGTGTTTGGTTATCAGATGCGGTTTGATTTAAGTGAAGGATTCCCGATGTTGACCACAAAAAAACTGCATTTAAAATCCATTATTTATGAATTGTTGTGGTTTTTGAATGGCGACACCAACATTAAATATTTGAATGAAAACGGCGTGAAAATTTGGGATGCGTGGGCCGATGAAAACGGTGATCTGGGTCCGGTTTACGGACATCAATGGCGGAACTGGAACAGCGAAGACCTCGATCAGATTTCTGAATTGATCCAAACCATAAAAACAAATCCCGACAGCAGAAGAATGCTGGTTTCGGCCTGGAATCCAAGTGTTTTGCCAAATACTGCGGTTTCTTTTGCTGAAAACGTAGCCAAAGGAAAAGCTGCTTTGCCTCCTTGCCACGCGTTTTTTCAATTTTATGTGGCCGACGGAAAATTATCCTGTCAGCTTTACCAACGCAGCGCCGACATATTTTTAGGTGTTCCATTCAATATTGCTTCCTATGCTTTATTTATGATGATGGTTGCACAGGTTTGCGATTTAAAACCGGGAGATTTTATCCACACTTTTGGAGATGCACATATTTACAGCAACCATAGCGAACAAATTAAATTACAATTATCAAGAACACCCAGAGAATTGCCTAAAATGGAAATAAATCCATCGGTGAAAAACATCTTCGAATTTAAATTTGAAGATTTTAACTTGGTAAATTACAATCCGCATCCGCATATAAAAGGAGATGTTGCTGTTTAAAATCAGACAAACTTCCGCCTAAAAAATTGACTTGGCAGCAAATTGTAAATGGGAATTATTGAAATTTAATATTTCTTTAATAAACAGTTTGTAAAACTTTTAATATATTTAAGATTCTTAAAGAAAAAGAAAATGAATGCACCAAAATTAAAAATCGCCATTATTAATAGAATTATTGAAATTGAAGATATTGAGCTTTTGAAATCGCTCGAAGGTCTTTTTAACACTTCTGATAAAAACATTTCAAAGTTTTTAGAACTGGCAAATGAAAAGCTGCAACAAGAAAACGAATATGAAACGGAAGATTTCACTGCCTACATCAAAGAATGGGTAAAAAATATGTAATATATGAACACTATGAATGAACAACACGAATTATACGAAAATGCGCGAATGCGCGCAAAACAAAAAAAGAGACTCTACTATCATTTTATAGTGTTTTTAGTGGGCGCTGTTTTTTTAATACTGCTTAACAAATTTTTAAAAGTTGGCGAAAATGTTGTGGAAAACTGGTTTGTTTGGGCCATCGTTTTATGGTTTTTCTTCTTTGTGTTGCATTTTATCAATGTGTTTATAACCCATCGTTTTATGGGAAAAGATTGGGAACGCATACAAACTGAAAAATTGGTAATTGAGCAAGAATTGAGAATTGCAAAATTAAAAAAAGAAATGGAAGATGACTATGCGTCAAAGGCCGAAAAATCACAAGAACTCTATAATTTCGAAAAAGAAAAAAGAAAGAGTGATTTGGACAACGCAACAGAAGAATGGTAACAATAATGGCTGCCATTGCAGCGAATAACGCCTTAGGAAAAGACAACCAATTGATTTGGTATTTACCTGCCGATTTAAAACGATTCAAAAAAACGACCTTAAACCACGCTGTTATTATGGGTCGAAAAACTTATGAATCATTGGGGAAACCGCTTCCAAACAGAACCAATATCCTCATTACGCGTGATAAAAATTACAAAGCTGAAGGCTGCGTGGTGGTAAATTCTTTAAAAAAAGCGCTTAAAATCGCTGAGGAAGTTGATGAAAATCCGTTTATTTTAGGTGGTGCAGAAATTTACAAGCAAGCTATGCCGTTTACAGACAAGCTTGATATCACATTTGTTCACCATCAATTTGATGCTGATGTTTTTTTTCCTGAAATAGATAAAACCATTTGGAAAGAAACTTCTCGGGAAAATTTTAAAGCAGACGAAAACAACAAGTACGATTACAGCTTTGTTACCTTCGAGCGAATTTAAAGAAAATCCTTATTTAATGTCAAGTAAAAAAGGCATTCTTGCCTGTATCCCTTTGAGTTCCGAAAATTGTTTAATGGTTTGGTAAATTTTATAATTTTCCAATCCCAAGGCTTCAATCATTGCTTTTTCCTTTGTTTTCATAAAAGGGATACCACTCAATTTTTCACCTAAATCCAATTTATAATCTGGGTAATTGCGCACTTTATAATCAACAATTGCCGCCAATTCCGCAGCATACTTAACTGCATCATCTAAATTCCCCAACTCATCAACCAAGCCGTTATTCAAAGCGTCAACTCCCGACCAAACACGACCTTGAGCGATACTATCAACTGCCTCAACACTCATATTTCTGCCTTCAGAAACCCTTGCAACAAACGTTGTGTAAATGTCTTCAACACCTTCAGTGGTTACGGCTCTAAACTCATCGGTAAGAGGTTCAAAAAGACTGTAATTTGGGCTTTTATTGGTGCTCACCTGTTCGGCATTAATACCAATATCACCCGCCAATTTGCTCATATTTGGCAAGGCACCAAAAACACCAATGGATCCGGAAATGGTTGTGGGTTCCGCAAAAATTCTGTCAGCATTGCAAGCAATATAATATCCTCCAGATGCTGCCAAATCTCCCATTGAAACTACTAAAGGAAGTTCATTTTTGGTCAGTTCCAACTCTCTCCAAATTAATTCTGAAGCCAAAGCGCTTCCTCCCGGTGAATTTATTCGTAACACTATTGCTTTTACATTTTTGTCTTTCCGCGCTTTTCGAAGGGCTTCAATGATTAATTCCTGTCCAATTAAATCTTCATTTCCTTTCCCGTAAATGATTTCGCCTTGCGCATAAATTACGGCAATTTTATTGGAAGAAGTTGAAGTTACCCTTCCTTTTCCTGTAGAAATATAATCTGAAAGCGTAATCTTTAACAATTCATCATCAGCCAAAATACCCGAAGCCAATTTCAATTTGGATTCGTATTCATCCATATAAACAGCATCATCAACAATGTTGTTTTCTATGGCCAAGGTTGCATTTCGTGCCCATAAATTATCGGCTATGGCGTTTAGTTCCTCAATTGATTTATTTCTGCTTTTTGAAATATCCACCAACAATTCACCCCAAATAGATTGTAAAAATGCGGTGATTTGTTCCCTGTTTTCATCACTCATTTTATTGTACAAAAATGGCTCAACGGCGCTTTTATATTTCCCGTGGCGGATCACTTCCAATTTCACGCCCGATTTATCTTGCAAATCTTTAAAAAATAACACTTCTGAAGACAAACCCTTAAAATCAACTCCACCTAAAGGATTCATAAAAATTGAATCGGCCACAGAACTTAAATAATAAGATTTTTGATTGTAAACATCAGCATAAGCCATTATGAATTTACCCGATTCCTTAAATTCTTCCAATTTATTTCTGATGGCTTGGGTTTGCGCAACACCGGCATTTACATCAACAGTATTGATGCTTATTCCAACAATATTATTATCGTTTTTTGCATTTTCAATGGCATTGATAATTTCATTTAGGCCCATTTTTTCATCTGTAAGCGCAAAAAATTCATCCAAAAATTCATTGCCTTTTGGCGCATAATCTTTCACCAAAGCGTCTAATTTAATTTCTAAAACCGAGTTGCCTTTCACCACCACTTTCTCAGTTTCACCAAATGCCATTGCAATCACAATAAACATCATAAATAAAATGCCCAATGCAATTAATGTCCCCAAAATTGATGCTAATAAATTTCCTAAAAACTTCATATTTACCTTGAATTTAAAATCTAAAAAAAATTTTGTAAATGTTTATAAATTGACGAGCAAAGATAGGATTTTATCTGATACTTTTCTTTTCTTTGCATTCACTTTATGCAAATTTTAAGACCTACATATTTATCTTTGGGAAGTAACCTGGGAAACAAGCTTGAAAATCTACAACAGGCAATTGATTTAATTGCTGAAAAAATAGGTGCGATTGTGAGGATTTCCTCTGTTTACAAAACAGAATCCTGGGGTTTTAAAAGTGATGATTTTTTAAACATCTGCATCCAAATTTCTACAGGATTAAACCCCGAGAATCTGTTAAAATCCATTCACGAGATTGAACTTTTATTGGGCAGAAAAAGTACTTCTGAAATCGGTTATAAAGCCCGAATTATTGATATTGACATATTGCTTTTTGATACGGAGGTTCTCCTGTCAAAAGAATTGATGGTGCCGCATAAAGAGATGCTGAACAGGAAATTTGTGTTGGTTCCTTTGGCTGAAATCGCACCCAATTTAATTCATCCCATCACAAAACAGCGCATACAAACTTGTTTGGAAAATTGCACAGACAACAGTCTTATTGAAAAAACTATTTTTACGCTTGAACGCCCTGTTTCAATTGCCGAAAAATTCAATTATATTGCTATTGAAGGAAATATTGGCTCCGGCAAAACAACGCTCGCCACTATGATTGCCGAGGATTTTAACGCGAAAATTATATTGGAACGCTTTGCCGACAACCCGTTTTTACCGAAATTTTATGAAGACAAGGACCGCTATGCTTTTCCACTGGAAATGAGTTTTTTAGCCGACAGGTATTCGCAGCTTTCGGATGATTTGGCACAATTTGATTTGTTTAAAAACTTTATCGTATCGGATTATTACATTTTCAAGTCGCTTATTTTTGCGCAAGTCACTTTGCAAAAAGATGAATTTTATTTGTACAGAAAGATGTTCGACATTATGTACAAGGAAATTTCAAAACCCGATTTGTACATTTATCTTTATCAGGACACGCCTCAATTAATCAAAAATATCAAAAAAAGAGGAAGGGAATATGAACAAAATATTGCGCCGGAATATTTAGATAAAATTCACCAAGGCTATTCGAGTTTTATTAAAACCGAAGAAAATTTAAAAACCCTCATTATTGATGTTTCCCAAAAAGATTTTTTGAACAATCCTTTGGAATACAATGAAATTATAGCGCTTATCAAAGCGCAATAATTGTTGTTTGTGTTTGTTTCAAGTTTCAAAAAACTAAACGATTAAACAAATTAACGATTCAACTTTTCAACATTTAACTATTTCTTCAGTTCCATCTTTTCAGCAAAATAATCACAAAAATCGAGCATCGTGGCGCTCATTTTTTCGTCATTTGTCGCTCGTAAAAATGAAGTTGCCATTGAAACCAATGTTTCGTGAAAAAACTGTTTCATTTCATCAATCGGCATATCTTTTGTCCATAAATCCATTCGAAGAGTTTCCTTTTTTTCAGGATTCCAAACGGAAATCATCAATGCTTTTGATTTCGCATCCTTAATTTCACCGTCATCTGCCGTCCAGTTTATCGTTTCTGGCACTTTGTTTTCGTCTAATCCAACAATAAATTCAATTTTTGATGTTTGTGCTACTGCCATTATTTTTTTGGTTTATATTTCGAATTATTAAATATTTCTTCAGCATTGGTTTGCAAAAGTTGCTGCAAAGTTACCTCATTATTGTTCATATAGGATTGTACAATTTGCCAGCCTAGCCAAACCCCTATTCTTCCGGGAGATTCTTTATCAATATCAATATAAAATTTTGAAAATGGAGCTTCCGCCATAAAACGATCTACCAATTTTGAATCGGTACTGTACAGCAGCTTATTTTCAATAAAATACTTCCATATTTGCAATTCATTAGCGATTGCCCAGTCATATTCGGCATCGCTATATCCTATTTTTTTTGCATCAGAAACAGCAGGTAAATAGCTGTCAATCATATACATTTTTTTTCCGGCTCCAACAACCAAATCTAAAAACTGTCGGCCTTTATCGGCTTTATAGTAACGATCGCTAATGGCATTTGCGATGTCAACAACCAATTGGGATTTTTCAAAATTTTGGGATAAATAAACAGGGAAATCCCGATACACTTCGCTGTTTTTCCCCAAATACATATCCAATGAAACAAACAGCAAACTGTCTGCATAAACAACTTTGTTTTGGTAATCCAAATTTGTGATTAGCGTAATTATTTTAGGGGCTTCAAAATCTGGATGGTAATATTTCACGTGTTTAAAAAGTTCTTTTATTTGTGTTTTTTCACTTTCAAAATCCCCAAAAACAGCTTGTGACTTTTGATATAATTCCCTTTCTTCTTTATCCTTCATTTTATTCAGCCAAATACTGTCGTTTTGTTCGGGAAACAAATAAGGAAATTCATTTTTAATTATGGAAAGCTTTGTTTTATCGGCTTCATAAAATTTTTGCTCAAACCTGTTTACTGAAAGGGTGATGTCAACATCCGACACATCAACATCTTTTGCCTTTTCTTCCTTGCAGGAAACCAAAAGCAATAAAACAATGGCAGTAATAAAAAATCTGTTCATTAATTTCTATATTTACAATTCTTTACTTAAAACGTCAAAATTACTAAATTAAATTAAGTATGAACGCCGAAAAAGTTGTTGAATACATTGTAAGTTGGTTAAAGGACTATGCCGAAAAATCAAAAGTTAATGGTTTTGTGATTGGAATCTCCGGAGGCATCGATTCTGCGGTGACTTCAGCATTGTGCGCCAAGACCGGATTTCCTGTATTGTGTCTTGAAATGCCAATTCATCAAGCTGAAAATCAAATTACCCGAGCATATAACCATATTGGATGGCTGCAAAAAAACTTTAAAAAAATAGCCTTGCAACAAGTAAATTTAACTCCGGTATTTGACAGCCTGATTGCTGTTTTTCCTAAGGCTGAAAACGAGGAACAACTATTAATGTCTTTGGCAAATACCCGTGCAAGGCTAAGAATGACCACTTTGTACTATTTTGCGGGATTAAACGACTATTTAGTTGCTGGAACAGGCAATAAAGTAGAAGATTTTGGCATTGGTTTTTTTACAAAATACGGCGATGGCGGCGTAGATATAAGTCCGATCGCCGACTTAATGAAATCTGAAGTTTATAAAATAGCAAAATATTTAGGCATTAATGAAGATATTATAAAAGCAGCTCCAACAGATGGTTTATGGGGTGATAATAAAACTGATGAAGACCAGATTGGCGCAAGTTATGACGAATTGGAATGGGTGATGAAACAAGTTGAACTGGGTAAAAAAATTACCGATTTTGAAGGAAGAGAAAAAGATATTTTTGAGATTTACATCAAAAGAAACCTTGCAAATAGACATAAAATGATTCCGATTCCAATTTGTGAAATACCTAAAGAATTGAAAAATTAATAAAGATAAAAGACAAAAAATTGAAGTTGTCTAATTTTAAGAAAACTCTCAATAATCAAAAAAATCTAAATTTTAACCTACAATTTAAAAGTTATCACAGGCAATTTCGCGTGATTTGCCAAATCTTCCCCAATGCTTCCGTTAAATAAATGGGCTAAACCTCTTCTGCCGCTGGTGTTTAACAATATGGCATCTGCATCAATCACTTTAGAAAAATTTAAAATCCCGGCTTCAACAGAAATATCATTGTATATATTTAAGGTATAATCACCCAAATCAAAATCGTTGATAAAAGCCCTAATTGCATCACTTGACTCTTTCGTTGTTTCAAAATTATGAATGGTATTTATTTTAAGCAAGTGCAATCGNNCCCACCAACATCTCTTCAAGTCCGGAAGTTCCTTTTGAACCCATCACAATTAAATCGGCATTTTGCTTTTTGCTTTCGTCAATAATGCCATCATAGGCTTTGTGAAACTGAACGGAATCTTGCACATTCAGACCTTCCAAAAAGGGCAATTTTTTAAATTCCTCAAATTTTTCGTGAGCTCTTTTCAAAAACAACAAGGCCGAAGGCGTATTGCTAGAATTTCCATATCCTGCAGGGTCTATAACTCCTGTGGGAAGTTCGAGCATATGCAACAAAAATATTTTCGCATCTGTATGTCTGGCGATATCTGAAGCCACTTTTGCAGCATATTTTGCCTGTTCAGAAAAATCAATAGGGACTAAAATACTTTTCATAAAAAATTGTTGTATAGTTTATTATCCTAAGGCTAAGTTAATAATTTTAAATTAAAAATAAACATGAATTTTTATCATTTCAAAAAATCTTAGTATATTTGCACCAAATTAGAACAGATAAAGGGCTAGGAGGGGACATAAGTCCCCTCTTTTTATAGTATGATACAAAAAGAAAAAGTCATAAATTTGGTAAAAGAAGCTATCGAAGAAAACCCAGAGTTGTTTTTGATAGACTTGAAATTTTTGGCAGATAACAAGATTTTTGTTGAAGTTGATGGTGATTACGGCGTAACTTTAAAGGAATGCATTAGAATTAGTCGAGGAATTGAGCATAATTTAGACCGGGAAATAGAAGATTTTTCTCTTGAAGTAGCTTCACCCGACATTGCAAATTCATTAAAAGTTAATAGACAGTATAAAAAAAATATCAATAGGGTTTTAACCATAAAGTTGAAAGACAACACCACTATTGAAGGCGTTCTTAAAAATGTGACTGACAGTGAGATTGAATTAGAGTGGAAAACCCGTGAGCCAAAACCTTTAGGAAAAGGAAAAATTACGGTCACTAAAAATTCAACCATCCCTTTCAGCAATATTTTAGAGACAAAAGTGAAAATAATATTTTAATTAAGAGAGTGCATGGAAAATTTAGCATTAATTGAGTCGTTTTCAGATTTCAAAGGAGATAAAAATATTGACAGGGTAACGCTTATGGCAATACTTGAAGAAGTTTTTAGAGCTGCTTTAAAGAGAAAATTCGGATCTGATGATAACTTTGATATTATTATAAATCCGGATAAAGGCGATTTGGAAATTTGGAGAAATCGCGTTGTTGTTGCAGATGGAATGTCGGAAGACGACAATGAAGAAATTGAACTTTCAGAAGCCCGAAAAATTGAACCGGATTTTGAAATTGGCGAAGACGTATCGGAAGAAGTGAAATTAATAGATCTTGGAAGAAGAGCCATTTTAGCCCTACGCCAAAACCTGATTTCAAAAATACACGAACACGACAGCACCAATACTTTTAAACAATTTAAAGCGTTAGAAGGAGATATTTACACTGCTGAAGTTCATCATATTCGTCACAACGCAATCATTTTGTTGGATGACGACGGCAATGAAATCATATTGCCAAAAAATGAACAAATTCGTTCAGATTACTTCAGAAAAGGAGATAACGTTCGCGGCATCATTAAATCCGTAGAATTGCGAGGCAACAAGCCCGTAATTATATTATCGAGAACTGCCCCTGAATTTTTGATAAAATTATTTGAACAAGAAATTCCAGAGGTATTTGACGGATTGATCACTATTGAAGGCGTTGCAAGAATTCCAGGCGAAAAAGCAAAAGTTGCCGTGGATTCTTACGATGACAGAATTGATCCGGTTGGTGCTTGTGTGGGGATGAAAGGATCTCGTATTCACGGAATTGTACGTGAATTGGGAAATGAAAATATAGATGTAATCAACTATACCAAAAATACCCAACTTTACATTGCAAGAGCATTGAGCCCTGCAAAAGTGGTTTCAATGAAAATTCACGAAGAAGAAGGTCGTGAAGATGGCAAAAAAGGAAGGGTTGATGTATATTTACTGCCTGAAGAAGTATCAAAAGCAATTGGGAAAAACGGCGTAAACATTCGTTTGGCTTCGCAATTAACCGGCTATGAGCTCGATGTGCAACGTGAAGGCGTGGAAGCAGAAGACGATGTTGAATTGACAGAATTTTCTGATGAAATTGAAGCTTGGGTGATTCAGGAATTTAAAAATATTGGTTTAGACACCGCAAGAAGCGTTTTGGAAAAAGACATCAGTGAACTTGTAAGCAGAACCGATTTAGAAGAAGAAACCATTTTAGAGGTTCAAAAAATATTAAGAGAAGAATTTAAAGATTAATCTTTAATTATTCAACACAAATTGGCAAAAATAAATATTGTATGGCTGAAGACAAAACATTAAGACTGAACAAAGTATTGCGAGAATTGAATATCTCGTTAGATAGGGCTGTTGAGCATTTAGCAACCAAGGGTTTTGAAATTGAAGCAAGACCTACAACAAAAATATCTGATGAAGAGTATGAAATCTTATTGGATGGTTTTCAGACCGACAGAAGTAAAAAAGCGGCTTCAAAAGAGGTAAGCGAAGAAAAAAGGAAAGAAAAAGAAACCTTAAGAATTGCTCACGAAGAAATGTTGGAGAAACATCGTCTTGAGGAAGAAGCCAAAAAAGTTGTGATAAAAGCCAAAGCTGAAAAATTAGAGATTAAAACAATCGGTAAAATTGATATTGATTCAAAAGAGGCAGAAATTGAGAAAAAACCTGTTGTTGCTGAAGCAGCGCCAAAGGTAATTGTTGAGGAAAAACCCAATGTAATTTTGGAACAATCTAAACCTGATGAAGAGATTAAAGAAAAAGAGCCTGTTGTAGAAGATGAAATTAAAGAAAAGCCTGTTGAAAAAACTGCAGAAACTCCAAAAACTGAAGAACAAGCAGTTAAAATTCACAAAAAACCAATTCTGAAAAAAGCTGCGCAAGTACAGGAAAAAGATAAAAAACTACCTGAAATAATTGAAGAGAAAACTGCACTTACAGAAGATGAAACATTAGAATCTCAAACAATAGAAACCATATATTCGAAGTTAGAAGGCCCTAAAATTATTGGCGATAAAATCGATTTAAAACAGTTTGAACGTCCTAAAAAGAAAAAACCGGAACTTGCAGTTAAAAAAGAAGACAGCGACGAAAACAAGAAAAAGCGAAGAAGAATCGTAAAAAAAATAACACCAATTACAGGCGTTAAAAAACAACCAATTCTTGCACAAAATAAAGGAGCCAACAAAGCACCATTGGTGCGTGGCAGAAAACCTTTGGTGAAAGAAGAACCTACTGAAGCCGATGTTCAAAAACAAATTAGAGAAACTTTAGAAAAACTTCAAGGGAAATCTAAAAAAGGAAAAGGCGCAAAACACAGAAGAGATAAAAGAGATGTCTTTCGCCAACAAACGGAAAGAGATTTTGAACAACAGGAAGCTGAAAGCAAAATACTAAAAGTGTCGGAATTTGTGACGGTAAGTGAAATTGCCACGATGATGGATATTCCTGTTACCAATGTAATTTCAGCCTGTATGTCCTTGGGATTAATGGTAACTATGAATCAGCGATTGGATGCTGAAACACTTAGTATCGTTGCGGAAGAATTTGATTATAGTTTGGACTTTGTTGGAGCGGAAGTTGAAGAAGCCATCCACGAACAAGAAGATGACGTTGAAGGTTTAAAACCAAGAGCACCAATTGTAACCGTAATGGGACACGTGGATCACGGAAAAACATCCTTGCTGGATTATATCCGTGAAGAAAATGTAATCGCAGGTGAATCCGGAGGAATTACGCAACACATTGGCGCTTATGGCGTAAATTTAAAAAATGGCCAAAAAATAGCATTTTTAGATACACCCGGTCACGAAGCCTTTACGGCAATGCGTGCTCGTGGTGCTCAAGTAACGGATTTGGTAATTATTGTAATTGCGGCTGATGATGATGTGATGCCACAAACCAAAGAAGCCATCAGTCACGCTCAAGCAGCTGGGGTGCCAATTGTTTTTGCCATCAATAAAATTGACAAACCAAACGCCAATCCTGAAAAAATTAAGGAACAACTTTCACAAATGAATTTATTGGTTGAAGATTGGGGCGGAAAAATCCAGTCTCAAGAAATATCAGCCAAAACTGGTCAGAATGTAGAAGAATTGCTTGAAAAAGTATTGCTTGAAGCCGAAATGCTAGATTTAAAAGCAAATCCAAACAAAAGAGCCGT
>DPCK01000078.1 GCA_003516285.1 Lutibacter sp.
AAAAAACAATAAAAATGGTGAGTAAATTGAGATTGTAGAGAATGCGAGCAAATAAAAAACAAGTATAATTGAAAGTATATAACAAGTTGGCAAACATTTAAAATTAACTTTAATCGAAAAAATTATGAGCGAAAAGAAAAGAATTTGGACAAATGAATTATCAATTGGAAATACAGGTATTGATAATGACCATAAGAAATTAATTGAAATTATCAACAATTTGGTTGATATGATTGAATTAGGTGGAAGTCGAGAAGAATTCGCAAAAATTCTTACAGATATGACCGATTACTCATTGAAACATCTTAAAAAAGAAGAAATTTATATGGAAGAATTCGATTATCCTAAATTAACAGAACACAAAATATCTCATCGTGAATATATTTTCAAAGTTGCAATGTATAATGTCGATTTACTTGGAAATAACCCACCTAACCTAAATGAAATAGTTCAATACCTAGAAAAATGGTGGACAAATCACATTTTGATTTATGATATGGACTATGAAAACTACAAAAAAGCAATTAAATCAGATACTATATATTGAACATTTTAATGAAGTAAAAAAGCTTGCCAATCACCTCATAAAATTTATGCTTAAATTGGAACTGATGTTAACGGCAAACATTCAACGACCGATTTTCAAGTCGCACAAATCTCATAAAAAACCGTTAGCAATAAGTCGAAAATAATACTTGACAGAAAAATATTAAACAGGGAAAATAACGTTTGATTAAATAATAAAAAATGATTTAATTATGATTATCTCGAAATATAATCAACAAACTGAAATTCTTGAAACCGAATTTACCAAAGATGTAACTTTGGATGAAATAGTAAATTATATCACTTCAATAAAAGAAAATGAAATATATCACCGATTTTTGAAAATTAAAATTAATGCGACTAATTCAAATTTTAATTTTTCGGTAAATGATTTAAAAACAATTGTAATAGAAAATGATAAATTATTAGAAAAATATGATTTTATTAGTGATGCAATCATTGTAGACAATCCACGAACAACTGCGATTTCAATGTTATTTCAAAAACTTGCCGAAAAAAATGACAAATTTAGATTTAATGTTTTTTCGTCAGATGAAGGAGCTTCAGCGTGGTTAGAAAATTACTGAGACAAAACCTACTGCCAACTCCGTATAAAATTTATGCTCAAATCGGATTTAGCACGAACCCACATTTATTTCATAAGTTAAAAAATGCTTACCGGTTATCCGGGAATGATGCTATTGGCTTTAGTTCCGCCTTTGTGGTTTAGGGTGATGCATAAGCAACTTGCCAGTTTCAACCAAAAATAAATACTGCAAATGCGGCTAAAAAATTTGCTGTAATTATGGCTTTTCAAAATATAAAAAATTTTAGGCATAATAATTGAACCATTAGGTTCTTTTAGTATAATTTGTAAATTCAAAACCCCTAAAAATGACTAAGATATATGAACCCAATGACGAACTCATAAAAGAGTTACAAGTGTTAAAGCAAAGGCACAATTCCTTAAAAGTATTATTTAATAGAGATATTCAAAAACACAAATCAATCCAAGAAATTTCAAAAGTAAATGAAGAAAAGCTTAGGGAAAGCCAGGATTTGCTGCAAATTGTTAAAGAAAAAACAAAAATTGGCGGATGGATTCGTTACTTGAATAAGAAAGAAGTTTATTGGTCGGATGGCGTTGCTGACATTTTTGGCGTTCCAAATGGATATATGCCTCGATACGATGAAGCTATCGGTTTCTATGCCCCGGAGTGGCGTGATAAAATTAAAGAATCGATAACCAATTGCGAACAAGGTGGAATTTCCTTTGATGAGGAAATGGAGATTATTACCGTTACCGGAAAACAGGTTTGGGTAAGAGTTATTGGAGAAGCTATTAAGGATGATGACGGAAAAATATTCAAAATAAATGGCTCATTCCAGGATATTTCCGATCGCAAGTCATCAGAAGAGCAATTACGAAAACTTTCAATGGCTGTTGAACAAAGTCCTGTTTCTATTTTTTTGACTGACACAGATGGAAATATTGAATATGCAAATCCTAAAGTAATGGAAATTACCGGTTATACATTGACAGAATTAATTGGCAGGAATCCGAAAATATTTAACGCCGGACAAACACCAAAAAGTGTTTACAAAAAATTATGGAAAACAATCACTTCAGGTAAAGCCTGGTACGGTGAATTTCACAATAAAAGGAAAAACGGAGAATTTTTTTGGGAACTCGCCTCTATTTCTCCAATCTTCAATAAAAATGGTAAAATCACCAATTATCTTGCCGTTAAAGAAGATATCACAGACCTTAAACAAAAAGAAGCAGATTTAATTATTTCCAACGAAGAATTGGCATTTCAAAATAATAAGATAGAAACACTCGCCAAAGAACTACTTGTTGCGAAAGAACGCGCCGAAGAAAGTGACCGCTTAAAATCAGCTTTTCTGGCCAATATGAGCCACGAAATACGCACGCCAATGAACGGCATTCTCGGATTTGCCAGCCTTTTGCAAGATCCAGGTCTAACAGGAGAAAAACAACAAAAATATCTCAAAGTTATCGAAAAAAGCGGCGCCCGTATGCTAAATATAATTAACGATATTGTTAATATCTCAAAAATAGAATCGGGATTGGTGAATGTTCATATTGAAGAAACCAATATCAATGAACAAATGGAAACTAGCTATAACTTCTTTAAACCAGAAGCTGACGTTAAAGGGCTACAATTTTCAATTAAAAATATGCTGCCTGAAGAAGAAATCATCATTAAAACAGACGCCTTAAAAATATATGCCATCCTTAGCAGCCTGTTAAAAAACGCCATTAAATACACTGATGAAGGAACCATCGTTTATGGTTATGACAACAAAGGTGATTGTCTTGAATTTTACGTAAAAGACACAGGAATTGGAATTCCAAAAGATCGGCAAGAAGCCATATTTGAACGTTTTATTCAGGCTGATATTTATGATAAAATGGCGTTTCAGGGCGCAGGATTGGGTTTGTCAATCGCTAAAGCCTATGTAGAATTGCTGGGCGGAAAAATTTGGGTAGAGAGTGAAGAAGGCAAAGGTTCAACGTTTTATTTTACAATTTCTTGCAATCCTAAAATAGCGCCAAATTTGATATTCAAAACAATATTCTAAGCAATAAAAGCATAAATAAGATTGTCAGAAATTTGACTTTTTAGACAACCTTATTTATTTTATTTTTTTTATTGAACCAATACTAAAAATCTTTTAAAGTGGTGCCAAGCGCTAATAAAACAAATCCGGCCAGCAGTAACTGAAAATTATATTGGGTTAAATATTGAACTTGGGCAAAATGACCAATAATTCCTGAAATCCCTAAAACCAGGGCTATAATCCATATTAATTTTTTTGGTGCTGATGGTTTCATAATTATAATTTTTTAGGTTTATACTTTCAAATTTAGGTTTTAAATGAATACCACAGCCATAATAATTTATTTGATAGAAATTTAATCCAACAGTTATTTAAAAAAGACTTCGCCTTTTTTAAATTATTGCCCACCAATTTTCAATGAATTTTAAATTTATGCAAAGCATCCATTTTTAAATCATTATTAAATGTTCAGTAAATAGCCCTTGATTCATCAAATTTTTAACTATTTTTGAATACTTAACAAAGCTTCTTAGAGAAGCTCTCGTTATAAAAAACCAATTTGCGACACAACTAAAATCAAACTGACGCACAAAAAATGAAAATTTTATTATTAATTGGAACCGGAAGTTTTATCGGGGGCGTTTTAAGGTATGTCCTTTCTCAATTCATTCAAACAAAATCACTTTCCGCTTTTCCTTTTGGCACATTGGGCGTAAATATTATCGGTTGTTTTGTTATCGGACTTGTTTTTGCGCTTAGCGAAAGAACAAATATGTCGCCCGAAATGCGTCTTTTTCTGGCAACAGGAATATGTGGCGGCTTCACCACATTTTCTGCTTTCTCTAACGAAACTTTTGGTTTAATGCGCGACGGACAACTTTTTTATGCCTCCGCTTACATAACCTCAAGCGTTTTATTTGGCGTGTTTGCAACCTTTATTGGCTATTCTCTTCTTAAACTTATTTAATTATGGAAAATAATCCCAATGCAAAATTACTGCGCATCTTCATAGGTGAATCTGAAAAAATAAGACACGAAACACTTTATGAAACCATTGTTTTTGAGGCGAAAAAAAACGGATTGTTGGGCGCAACCGTTACCAGAGGCATTATGGGTTTTGGCGCAAACAGCAAAATACACACCGCAAAATTGCTTGAAATTTCTTCAGATCTTCCTATTGTTATTGAGATTGTTGACACTGAAGAAAAAATAAGGGATTTCACCAAGCTTGTTGAAAAACTGTTTGAAGAAGCAAAATCGGGCGGATTAATCACGCTTGAAAAGGCAGAAGTCATCAGATACAAAGCAGGCAAAAAAAATTAGAATTTGAGTCTGCCCGCATTTTTGGTGGGCGTTTCCCGCCAGCTGGCGGGTCGGGCTATGCGCTTCAATCTTTTTTCCTGCGCCAAAAGGCGAATCAAAAAAGGATTTTCGCTTCTATCCCTAACGCGAAATAATTTATTAATTACAATTTTTGACCTGCCTGCCCGACAGGCAGGTTTAAGATTTTGAAGATGGTATCATCAAATGTTACCAAAATAAAATTGCGCACTTTGCGTATTTTCTTTGCGTTTTTTTGCGGTTAAATAAATTTCGATTCAATTAATTTTTTAATTCGCTTTTTAAATAGTATCCGTAAAAACTGCGCTAAAAATAATTTTAAAGTAAACTCAATATTACCTCACTTCTTTCCGAAGCACTTCCAACGGCGGACTTT
>DPCK01000049.1 GCA_003516285.1 Lutibacter sp.
TAAAAAGTTTAAATCACTTCTTTATGTAAATATTGTACATTTTTTTAATAAATACATAAATTATCATTATTACCCCTAATTTTTTAGGGGGTAATTTTTTTTAATTCGTTTTTTAATTTAGATTTGCACCGTTAATATCAGTGTATAAATTTTAAATCACATTAAAAATGTCTAAAATTAGATTTCAAGCCTTAGCGCAATCAGCAAAAAGAAAACCTGTTGAAGTTATTGAAGATACAAAAAGATCAGTCTTATTTGGTGAAAATGTATTCAACGAAAACACGATGCGTCAATATTTGACCAAAGATGCCTATAAAGGTGTTATGAGTGCTATTGAACACGGGACAAAAATTGACCGTAAAATTGCAGATCAGGTTTCATCATCAATGAAAGAGTGGGCAATGTCTAAAGGAGTTACACATTATACACACTGGTTCCAGCCATTAACTGGAGGGACTGCTGAAAAACACGACGCTTTTTTTGAAACTATTGGTGGGGGAATGGCTATTGAAAAATTTGGAGGCGACCAATTGGTGCAACAAGAACCAGACGCATCAAGTTTTCCAAATGGAGGAATCAGAAATACTTTTGAAGCGCGCGGTTATACTGCTTGGGATCCAACTTCACCGGCATTTATTTATGGGACAACTTTAAGTATTCCTACCATATTTGTTGCGTATACCGGCGAAGCATTGGATTATAAAACACCGTTATTACGAGCGCTTACCGCAGTTGATGAAGCGTCCACAGCGGTTTGTAAATATTTCGATAAAAATGTAAAAAAAGTTTCGGCCTCACTTGGTTGGGAGCAAGAATACTTTTTAATTGATAAATCATTGGCCAATAGCCGTCCAGATATCACTTTAACAGGAAGAACTTTATTGGGCCATTCTCCCGCAAAAGGGCAACAATTGGACGACCATTATTTTGGTTCTATTCCAAGCAGGGCATTAAATTATATGCGTGATTTGGAAACCGAATGTATGCTTGTGGGTATCCCGGTAAAAACACGTCATAACGAGGTAGCGCCAAATCAGTTTGAATTGGCACCTATATATGAAGAATGTAACTTGGCAGTTGATCATAATTCATTGTTAATGGATATTATGGGAAAAGTGGCTTCTCGCCATCAACTTAAAGTGTTGCTTCACGAGAAACCTTTTGCGGGCGTAAATGGATCCGGAAAACATAATAACTGGTCGCTTGCAACCGATACAGGCATCAATTTATTGGCTCCCGGTAAAACACCTATGAGCAATCTTCAGTTTTTAACATTTTTTATCAATACCATAAAAGCGGTTTATGAGAATGAAGAATTGGTAAGAGCTGCGGTAGCTTCAGCGAATAATGATCACAGACTTGGGGCGAATGAAGCGCCTCCTGCAATTATTTCTGTATTTATTGGCGAACAATTGACAAAAGTATTGGAAGAATTGGAAGGCGTAACCAACGGAAAACTTTCTCCTGAAGAAAAAACTGATCTTAAATTGAATGTGGTTGGTAAAATTCCGGATGTTTTATTGGACAATACCGACAGAAACAGAACTTCTCCTTTTGCCTTTACCGGAAATAAATTTGAATTTAGGGCTGTTGGGTCATTTGCAAACTGCGCAAATCCGATGACGGTTTTAAATACCGTAGTGGCAAAACAACTAAAAGATTTTAAAGTTGAAGTTGATGCCTTGATTGAAACCAGTGGTTTAAAGAAAGATGAGGCTATTTTTAATGTTTTGAGGGAATATATTAAAGCCACAAAAAATATTTTGTTTGAAGGAAATGGCTACGGCGAAGCTTGGGAAAAGGAAGCAAAAAGAAGAGGATTAAGCAACCATAAAACAACGCCTGAAGCATTAAAAGCAAGAATTTCTAAGAAAACAATTGCGTTATTTGAGGAAATGAACGTAATGAGCAAGGTTGAAACGGAAGCGCGATACGAAATTGAAGTCGAAGAATATACCAAACGAATTCAAATCGAATCTCGTGTTATCGGTGATATTGCAGGCAATCATATTGTCCCGACCGCAGTTCGTTACCAAAATATGCTCATTAAAAACGTTACTGGATTGAAAGAAATTTTTGCAAAGGATTTCGAGAAACACGCTGCCGAACAAATTAAATTAATAAAACTAATTTCTGAGCATATTGCGGCAATTCACTCAAAAATAGACGAAATGATTGATGCGCGTAAAAAAGCAAATGTGATGGAAGATGCAGAAGAAAAAGCAGCTGCTTATTGTGATAAGGTAAAACCATTTTTTGATGAAATAAGATATCATTGCGATAAACTTGAATTAATGGTTGATGATGAGTTATGGCCTCTTACAAAATATAGAGAGATGTTATTTATACGATAATAACGCTAAAATCCTGCAATTTGCGGGATTTTTTGTTTTAGGCCATTGCCAAATTAGGTACGTTATATTGATAATGAAGGCAAAAAATCATCAGGTTTAAAAAAGAAAAATTACTTTTGCAACATAACGTAAATAGTACCAATGAGTTCAGAAAATAGTAAAAGATATAGCTTAAGAGGTGTTTCAGCTTCAAAAGAAGATGTGCACAATGCCATTAAAAATGTAGATAAAGGGTTGTTTCCGAAGGCGTTTTGCAAAATTGTGCCCGATTATCTAACAAATGATGAGGATTATTGTCTGATTATGCACGCCGATGGCGCAGGAACAAAATCTTCTTTGGCGTATACCTATTGGAAAGAAACTGGTGATATTTCGGTTTGGAAAGGCATTGCACAAGATGCGTTAATCATGAATATTGACGATTTAATTTGTGTTGGTGCCACCACCAATATTATGCTGTCTTCAACAATCGGAAGAAATAAAAATGTGATTCCGGGTGAAGTTATTTCAGTCAATTATTAATGGAACCGAAGAATTGTTGCAAGAACTGAAATCATATGGCGTTGAAATTCATTCCACTGGCGGAGAAACTGCTGATGTTGGTGATTTGGTAAGAACCATTATTGTGGATTCTACGGTTACTGCAAGAATGAAAAGAGCTGATGTTATTGACAATGCAAACATAAAACCGGGTGATGTGATTGTTGGTTTGGCCTCGTTCGGACAAGCAACTTACGAAACAGCATACAATGGCGGAATGGGTTCTAACGGATTGACCTCTGCCCGCCATGATGTTTTTCATAAATATCTTGCCATAAAATATCCCGAAAGTTTTGATGCTGAAGTTCCGGAAGAATTGGTTTATTCAGGAAATATGAAATTAAACGATGCTGTTGAAAATTCGCCAATTAATGCAGGGAAATTGGTGCTTTCGCCAACCAGAACTTACGCGCCCATCATCAAAAAAATATTGGAAAAATTCACTTCTGAAGAAATTCACGGAATGGTGCATTGCAGTGGCGGCGCCCAAACCAAGATTCTTCATTTTATTGATAATTTGCATATTTTGAAGGACAATCTATTTCCTGTTCCGCCATTGTTCAAATTAATTCAGGAGCAAAGTAAAACCGATTGGAAAGAAATGTACCAGGTTTTTAATTGCGGCCACAGAATGGAATTGTATGTTTCTCCGGATATTGCCCAAGATATCATCGCTATTTCTAAAAGTTTTCATGTTGATGCGCAAATTGTGGGCAGGGTGGAAGCTTCTGCAACCAAAAAATTGACCATCACAAGTGAATTTGGCGTTTTTGAGTATTAAATTTTTACTCATTTTTAGCTCAAATTTGTTTAAGCTTCATTTATTATAGATTTTGAAATTATTCATTACTAAACCAGTTTGCGTTAGGGATTGAAGCGGAAATACTTTTTCGATTCGCCTTTTGGCGAAGTAAAAAAGATTGTAGCGGAAAGCCCGACCCGCCAGCTGGCGGGGAAAGTCCGAGATATTCTACAAATTGGACGACAATTTTTTAAAGAATTAATATGGAATAGTTGGATATAAATCAAAAAAACATCCAAGTAAAATATCAAGAATTTGTTGTAAATTTGCAGACTAATAAAAAATAAATGTTAGATAAATTAAGAATCATAAAACAACGCTTTGATGAGGTTTCTGACCTGATTATTCAACCGGATATTATTTCAGACCAAAAGCGCTACGTGAAAATCAGCAAAGAATATAAGGATTTAAACGCGGTGATGAAAGTGGGTGATGAATATAGAGGGTTGTTAAAAAATATAGAAGAAGCCAAAGAAATTATCGCTGACGGGTCGGATGATGATATGACCGAAATGGCCAAAATAGAGATTGAAGAAGCCGAAGCGCGTTTGCCGCAGTTGGAGGAAGACATTAAGTTTATGTTAATCCCAAAAGATCCGGATGATGCCAAAAATGTGATGGTGGAAATCAGAGCCGGAACCGGAGGTGACGAAGCCAGTATTTTTGCCGGTGATTTGTTTAGAATGTACACAAAATATTGTGCGGACAGAGGCTGGAGAACGAGTATTGTTGATATGAGCGAAGGGACATCGGGTGGATTTAAAGAGATTATTTTTAGTGTTGAAGGTGAAGATGTGTATGGCAACTTAAAATTTGAAGCCGGCGTACATCGTGTGCAGCGTGTACCGCAAACCGAAACGCAAGGACGTGTGCATACATCTGCCGCCACCGTGATGGTTTTGCCGGAAGCGGAAGAATTTGATGTGCAAATTGATATGAAAGATGTAAGAATGGATTTTTTCTGTTCTTCGGGGCCTGGAGGGCAATCGGTAAACACTACGTATTCTGCAGTTCGGTTAACACATATTCCTACCGGACTTGTGGCGCAATGCCAGGATCAAAAATCGCAGCATAAGAATAAGGATAAAGCGATGCAGGTTTTGCGTTCAAGATTGTATGAAATGGAATTGGCCAAAAAGCAAGAATCAGATTCCCTTAAACGAAAAACAATGGTGAGCTC
The DNA here is from genome assembly GCA_003516285.1 of Lutibacter sp. GTDB lineage: Bacteria > Bacteroidota > Bacteroidia > Flavobacteriales > Flavobacteriaceae > Lutibacter. Next base: position 4,877 of record DPCK01000049.1, read on the forward strand.
TGGAGACAGATCGGCAAAAATCAGAACCTATAATTATCCGCAAGGCCGTGTTACCGAGCATAGAATTGGTTTAACGATGTACGATTTGCAGAACATTATCAATGGCGATATCCATAGAATTATAGAAGGCTTAAAATTGGCTGAAAATACAGAAAAGCTTAAAGAACTTGGAGAAGTTTTTTGATAGCCACATAAATACCAATAAAAAGAAAACCCTCAAAAATTTAAATTTTTGAGGGTTTTCTTTTTCAATTTGTTTTCATTTATTCTTCAATAATGTCTTTCCCTTCAGTTAATCTGAGGGAAACAAAGATTCCTATAAAAAGTGCTAGCGCTATAAACGTCAGAGAAACCCATTCAGGAAATTTGAAATGATGCATTAATATGAGTTTTACGCCTACAAAACTTAAGATGGCAATTAAACTGTATTTTAAATAATAGAATTTCACCAACATATTGGACAAGAAGAAATACATAGATCGTAATCCGAGTATGGCAAAAATATTGGAACTAAACACCAAAAACGGGTCGGAAGTAATTGCTAAAATCGCCGGCACACTGTCTATCGCGAATAAGATGTCGGTAAATTCAATAATTACCAAAGCCATAAAAAGCGGCGTTGCGGCGGTTATATGTCTCAATTTAATGAAAAAATGCTCTCCTTCCATATGACTGGTAATGGGAATAATTTTTCTTATTTGTCGGTAGATAAATGATTTTTTAGGCTGGAATTTTTCTTCTTTTGAAAACATCATTTTGTAGGCTGTGAAAAGCAAAAACATACCAAAAACATAGGTTGTAAAGCTAAATTTCTTAATCAGAATTACACCGAAGAAAATCATTAATGCCCTAAAAACGATGGCCCCTAAGATGCCCCAAAATAACACGCGATGCTGATATTTTAAAGGAATTTTGAATGATGCAAAAATGACGGCAATCACAAAAATATTGTCAATGCTTAAAGAGATTTCAATTAAATAACCGGTAATGTATTTTATGACGGCATCTGATGCTGTCAGATTGTCCACATTGTCAATAATATTTCCGGAATAAAGCCAATAAACTACTCCGGAAAAGAGGAAGGAAATTGTGACCCAAATTCCGGTCCAAACGGAAGCTTCTTTGGTGCTTATGATATGTGGAGTCCTGTTAAATACACCCAAATCCAGTGCTAAAAAAATGAGAATGAGCGCAACAAAAATTATCCAAACAATCATAATAAACAGTTATATTAAGAGTGCAAATATAGGGAATTTGTCAATCTAATATAAAACTATAAACAGTAAATATGACGTATAAAAAAACCCAAACAATTGTTTGGGTTTTTTTATATAAGCAAGTAATTAAAAAATCTATTTTACTTTATCTGCAATTGCCTTAAAAGCTTCTGGGTTGTTCATCGCTAAATCTGCAAGAACNNACGTTTTTTCTACGTCCGAAGTAACCTTTTGCTTGCTTCAATATCTTTTTTCTCTTAGCTCTTGAAGCAACTGAATTTACTGATCTTGGCATAATTCATTTGTTTTTTTGTAGTAGGCGGCAAATTTTGCACTTAAATAAGCACTACTCCATGGTTAATAATTAAATTCCCTGTTAACTTTATTATTTTAAAGTTAGTTGTTGTAAAATGTTAGCTTTATCTGCGGTGTGAACCAAGCCAGAGTGGGTTAACTTTAATTTACGTTTCTTAGACTTTTTAGTCAAAATATGACTTTTAAAAGCGTGTTTTCTTTTTATTTTTCCAGAGCCGGTTAGCTTAAAACGCTTTTTGGCACTAGATTTTGTTTTCATTTTAGGCATCTTTCTACTTTTTTTATCTTGCTTATTACTTTTTTGCTGAGGTTTGTTTCAGCATTTTTTATCTTTTTATTCATTTGCGAAGCAAACCTTTTAACATAGGTTACTAAGCATAGCCGAAGTCTTATTTCTTTTTAGGCGAAATGTACATAATCATACGTTTCCCTTCCAGTTTTGGCATTTGTTCAACCTTACCGTATTCTTCTACTTCTTGTGCCAGTCTTAACAATAAAATATGTCCCTGATCTTTATAAATAATCGACCTTCCTTTAAAAAATACAAATGCTTTTAGTTTCGCGCCTTCTTTTAAAAAGGAGATGGCGTGTTTCTTTTTAAAGTCGAAATCGTGTTCGTCTGTATTTGGTCCAAATCTAATTTCTTTAACAACAACTTTTGTAGCTTTGGCTTTCTGAATTTTCTCTCTCTTTTTTTGTTCGTAAAGAAATTTCTTATAATCGGTGATTTTACATACCGGAGGAACAGCTTTGGGAGATATTTCAACCAAATCCAATTCTAACTCTTTCGCAAGTTCTCTTGCCTGTGCAATAGGGTAAACACCTATTTCCACATTGTCTCCAACCAAACGAACTTCATCAACATAGGTAATTTTTTCATTAATTCTATGTTGATCTTCTTTTACAACTCTCCAAGGCTTTCTTTGACCTTTATTTTTACTTAACGCTATGACTTTATGATTTAAATTAAACTTAAAATTGCTCTAATGTACTATTGACTTCTTTATTTATTAATGAAATGAATTCATTTATTGTTGATGAACCTATATCACCATCGCCTTGTTTTCTTACTGAAACCGTGCCGTCATTCTCTTCTTGCTCGCCTACAATCAGCATAAATGGAATCTTATTCATTTCGGCATCCCTGATTTTTCTGCCGGTTTTTTCATTTCGTTTATCTACAAGGGCGCGAATGTCGGCATTTTCTAACAAATTTAAAACTTTTTCGGCATATATTTGATATTTTTCACTGATGGGCAATATGATAACCTGCTCAGGAGTTAGCCAAAGCGGGAATTTACCGCCTGTGTGTTCCAATAAAACCGCAATAAACCTTTCCATGGAGCCAAATGGCGCTCTGTGAATCATCACCGGTCTGTGCAATTGGTTGTCGGCGCCTTTATAACTTAAGTCAAATCGCTCCGGTAAATTGTAATCTACCTGAATGGTTCCCAACTGCCAACTTCTTCCCAAGGCATCTTTCACCATAAAATCTAACTTTGGTCCGTAAAAAGCGGCTTCACCATATTCAATTTTGAAAACCAATCCTTTTGAAGTGGCAGCATTTATGATGGCGTTTTCTGCTTTTTCCCAATTTTCGTCGCTTCCAATATATTTATCCCTGTTTTCTTTATCGCGCAAAGAAACTTGGGCGGTGAAATTTTCAAAACTCAACGATTTAAATACATACAATACCAAGTCGATTACGGCTTTAAATTCACCATCCAGTTGATCTGGCGTACAAAAAATATGCGCATCATCCTGGGTAAAACCTCTAACACGGGTTAATCCGTGCAATTCGCCGCTTTGTTCGTATCTGTAAACAGTTCCGAATTCAGCAAAACGTTTCGGCAATTCTTTATAGGAATAAGGTTTGTCGTTGTAAATTTCACAATGGTGCGGACAATTCATTGGTTTTAGCATAAATTCCTCCCCATCTTTTGGCGTATGAATCGGCTGAAAACTGTCTGCGCCGTATTTTGCATAATGACCAGAAGTGACATACAATTCTTTTTGTCCGATATGTGGTGTGATCACCATTTCATAACCGGCTTTTTTTTGTGCTTTTTTCAAAAATTGCTCCAGTCTGTCTCTTAAAATTGCTCCTTTAGGCAACCAAAGCGGCAATCCTTGTCCAACTTTTGCTGAAAATGTAAACAATTCAAGTTCTTTCCCAAGTTTTCTGTGATCTCTTTTTTTTGCTTCTTCCAGCAATTCCAAATACTCGGTAAGCATTTTTTGCTTTGGAAACGATATGCCGTATAAACGTGTAAGCTGATTGTTTTTTTCATCACCGCGCCAATAAGCTCCTGCCACGCTCATAATTTTGACAGCTTTAATTAAGCTGGTGTTTGGAATATGTCCGCCCCTGCATAAATCAGTAAAATCTGAGTGGTCGCAAAAAGTGATTTCACCATCCGTCAAGTTTTCAATCAGTTCAACTTTATATTGGTTGTTCTGACTTTTATAATAATTTAAGGCATCTTCTTTTGAAACTTCACGCAATTTAAACTCGTATTTTCCTCGAGCCATTTCCAACATTCTTTGTTCTATTTGCTGAAAATCTTTATCGGAAATAACATCATCGCCTAAATCAATATCATAATAAAAGCCATTGTCAATGGCAGGTCCAATGGTTAATTTAACATTTGGATAAAATGAAGTAACCGCCTGGGCCATTAAATGGGCAGATGAGTGCCAAAATGCTTTTTTGCCTTCTTCCTGATCAAAAGTATAAAGCACCAAACTTCCGTTTTCATTTAACGGCGTTGAAACTTCAACTGTTTTTCCATTAAATTGTGCAGAAATCACATTTCTGGCGAATCCTTCGCTTATGTTTATGGCAACATCCATCGGAGTGCTCCCTTTTTGAAATTCTTTTATTGAGCCGTCTGGCAAAGTTATTTGAATCATCCTTTTTTTATTAAAAGTGCAAAGATATTGGAAAAGTATCAGTTTAGCAATACGTTTCGTGTTATTAACAGAAGCTTTTTTACAAATAAACATTAAACTTTTTTGTTTAATTATAATTATCACAGCATTTTGTATTTTGTTATTTTGGGTATTACCGCAAGGGTGGGGCTTTTCGTTACAATCTTTTTTGATTCGCCTTTTGGCGAATCAAAAAAGGATTTCCACTGCAAACAAGGTTCGCTGTACACCAATACAAAATGACAAAATAACAAAAAGGTGAAGTAATCCCGAACTCAAATGCTGCAGTAACCAAATAGTTTGGCCATTTTTTAATACCTTATAACATGTATACTATAATCAAGTTTTTATAGAATGCTAATGGCATTGGATTATTTCAAATTTTCCAAGATATTTTGAAATGTAATTCGCACAATTTCAGCAGGGTAAAAATTAATTTAATTTTTCTTCAAAAAAAGGGCAAAAAAATTTGTTTAGGAAAGATAAAAGGGATTACATTTGCCACCGCTAATAAGGAAAGGTATTGGATCAAGTTCATTAAGGCAGTGTAAAAGAGGATTAAAAAAAGATAAAATTTTATTAGGTAATTAAATAAAAGTTTATACATTTGCACCCCGCCAATCATTGGTTAATTTGGAATAAGAATTACGATTTGCTACAGGGATAAAGTTCAAAAAAAGTCTCAAAAAACATTAAAGAATAAAAACCA
>DPCK01000035.1:0-2822 GCA_003516285.1 Lutibacter sp.
TTATACAAAGAACGCTATTCTATTGAGAGAACCAATGCTTGGATGGATAGTTTTCGTTCTTTGCTTAATAGGTTTGATACAACTTTAACTAGCTGGAAAGGATTTAACTTTCTGGCATTTATTGTAATTGGACTGAAAAAATTCACAAGAATTAAAAAGTCAAGATGACTTCATTTCTATTTTTTTGTTTTTTTTAACAAAATTTTCTTTTTTATTTAAAATTATTCTGTATATTTGCCTTGGTAAGTTTCATAGCTTACCATCTTTTTCATAGCAATTTTCCTCACTCTCCTTGAGTGAGGTTTTTTTTTGGCTAATTTTAAATGCCCATTTCAAGGTTTTTTATTCGCTCAAATAATATATCGGGAGGCATTTCAAGTATTTTTTTTGAATTTTTATTGTGGCCATAGAGTTGCTGTTTTGATACTTCAGAAATTATTTTTAAAGAACCTATAATTCATAATCTACTTTTCTAATTTTTATAAACTTTAACATATTTATTTTTGAAAATTAGATTAATTTTATATCTTTGCTTTGGTAAGTTTCATAGCTTACCATCTTTTTCATAGCAATTTTCCTCACTCTCCTTGAGTGAGGTTTCTTTTTTTAGACAATTCCCATTCAATTTTTATAAGTATCTTTGCCCGCTCAAATACAGATATAAACTATGCTTTTAGGAATTACAATTACAGAATGGGTTGGGTACGGGGCCTCTTTAGCGCTGATTATTTCATTTATGATGAAGAATATAAATACCCTCAGAATTATAAATTCTTTAGGCGCAGTGCTATTTGTGGTTTATGGAATAATGTTGCAGACTTCTTATCCGATTATTATCACAAACGCCTTTATTTTGATGGTCAATATTTATTATTTGACCTACAAAAGGAAATTTGCTTTTGCGAAGGCGTCGCTGTAAAAAATTGAAATATTTGTTAATGGGCGCTTTTTTGCTGAACCACTTCAAACAGTTCTCCACCTTCACATTTGATGGTTTTATAAGGAAATTTTAAAATAAGTGCATAATCGTGTGTTCCCATTAAGATCGTTTTTCCGCTGTTGTGAATGTCTTTAAGCACATTTAAAACGTCAACCGAAGTTGCAGGATCTAAATTTCCTGTTGGCTCATCGGCTAAAATAAGGTCCGGGTCATTTAACAAAGCTCTGGCTATGGCAACTCTTTGTTGCTCGCCGCCCGATAAAAGATAGGGCATTTTAAAGCCTTTTGTTTCCATCCCAACTTTTAACAAAACTTCATTAATTTTATCCTTCATTTTCACCTCATCTTTCCATCCTGTTGCTTTCAGCACAAACAACAAATTGTCTTGGACACTTCTGTCATTCAACAGCTTAAAATCCTGAAAAACAATACCAAGTTTGCGGCGAAGAAAAGGAATTTCATCCTCTTTTAAGGTTTTTAAATTAAACCCCACAATGCTTCCTTCACCTTTTTCCAAAGGCAAATCTCCATACAAAGTTTTCATCAAACTGCTTTTTCCGCTTCCGGTTTTTCCAATTAAATAAACAAATTCACCCATATTAATTTGCAAATTAACATCGGCCAAAACCAAGTTTTCTCTTTGATATATTTGTGCATTTTGTAAGGAAAGTATCACTTCTGACATAGTAGTCGCTGTTTTTGACAAAACTAAATATTTTAAAATAAATTACCGTCATTTATTGAATTAATAATTAAGCCATTTATAGAATATTTACCTGCAATCTATCAAACTTTAAAATAAGGAATGCTTATTGATGATAATTTGTTCAAAAAAATAATTTTCGGGTAAGGCAATTTCGAAAAAAAAATGCGTTATTACATAATAGTTAAAAACTTCAATTTTTATTAATATGATTTATAAAAGGATTGTCCTTCCGTTCGTTGTGTTTCTTGTAACACTTACAATTTCAGCGCAACAAACGACCATATACACCAACTCACTGGCAAATTATAACCACGCTGTTGAACTTTACCAAAACAAAGCGTACTTGGCCGCCCAGGAAAAATTCATCGATATTAAATCGCAATTTGAAAATGCTGATGAAATGAAAGCCAATTGCGATTATTATATTGCCAACAGCGCCATAAGGTTAGAACAGCCAAACGCTGATGAGCTGATGCAGGAATTTGTGGATAAATATCCAACCAGCACAAAAAATAACAGGGCTTCCATTGATGTGGCCGATTATTATTTCAATGTTGGAAAATATGGGTATGCCGCAAAATGGTATGCAAAAGTGAATCCAATCAGTTTAACATCTAGAGAAGAAGAAAGGTATAATTTTAATTATGCCTATTCATTATTTACTGCTAAAAATTACGCAAAAGCAAAACCCTATTTTTTAAATTTGTTAAATTCCCAAGAATACGGTGCCCGGGCAAAATATTATTATGGCTATATCGCTTACAATCAGGATGATTATGAAACCGCAAATACTTATTTAGGTGAAGTGGTTGATGATACGGCTTTTAAAACTGATGTTTCCTATTATCTGGCCGATATGAATTTTAAATTGGGGAAATTTGACAAAGCCATTGAACACGGTTTGCCGTTGCTGCCAAAATCAAAAGGAATTGAACATTCTGAAATTTCGAAAATAGTGGGTGAAAGCTATTTTAACCTGCAAAAATTTGAAGAAGCGATTCCGCATTTAAATAATTACAAAGGACAAAAAGGCAAATGGAACAACACCGATTATTATTTATTGGGATATGCCTATTTCAAACAAAACGACTATGAAAAAGCCATAAGCACCTTCAATAAAATAATTGGCGGAAACAACGCTGTTGCGCAAAATGCATACTATCATTTGGCGGAATG
>DPCK01000035.1:2910-14768 GCA_003516285.1 Lutibacter sp.
ACCGAACTTTTTGCGGAAGGAAATTACGATTTGGCAAAAGAGGGTTTTGAAAATTCACTTTCCGTGCCGCTAGACGCCAATATTACAGCCCGCGCAACCTATTGGAAAGGGGAATCAAATTACCTTTTAAACAATTTTAGGGAAGCTGTAACAGATTTTCAAAAATTTGCTTCAAGTTCAGAAGCTTCAAAAACGCAAGAATTTAATGAACTGTATTACAACTTAGGTTATGCCTATTTTAAACAAAAAGACTATGGCAATGCCATTGAAGCCTTCAAAAAATACANNCAATTTCAAAAAGCGATAAGCTACGGACTTACCGGCAACGAGAATGCCAAAATAAAGGAATTGAATGCCTTTTTAAATTCATCGACAAAATCTGGCTATAAAGATGATGCTTATTATGTTTTGGGAAATTCATACCTTGAAAAAAATCAAAATGAATTGGCCATAGAGAATTATGACAATCTTATTGCCAATTATAAAAGAAGTCCGCTGGTTTCAAAAGCAATGCTTAAAAAAGGCCTGATTTATTACAATACCAATAAAAATGAGCAAGCCTTAACAGCCTATAAAACGGTGGTGCAGCAGTTCCCAAATTCTGCCGACGCCAAACAAGCGGTTAAAAATGCACGACAAATTTATGTGGATTTAGGCCGCGTTGATGAATATGCCGCTTGGGTAAAAACAGTGGGTTTTGTTAATGTAACCAATGCCGAATTAGACAATGACACGTATGAATCTGCCGAAAAACAATATCTGCAAAACAACCATAAAAAAGCGATTGAAAGCTTTAAAAAATATCTGGTAAGTTTCCCTAACGGTTTGCACGCCTTAAATGCCAATTTCTATTTGGCACAATCTTTATTTTCAGACAACAAACATTCCGAAGCAATTTCGAATTACAATTATGTTATAAATCAACCTCATAGTGAATTTACCGAAGACGCGCTTTCACGTTTGTCTTTAATCTATTTGCAAAACAACAATTGGGAAAAAGCAATTCCGTTATTGGAACGATTGGAAAGTGAGGCAAACTTGCCGCAGAATACCATTTTTGCGCAATCTAACTTAATGAAAGGCCATTACGCCGCCAAAAATTACAGTAAGGCGGTGGATTATGCCGAATTGGTTTTGCGGAATAATAAATTGGAAGACCGCGTAAAATCAGATGCACATATCATTATAGCCCGCTCTGCGATTAAAACAAACAACGAATCAAAAGCCAGGAACGCTTACGCAACCGTTGAAAAAATTGCATCAGGCGAGTTAAAAGCGGAAGCCTTGTATTACAGTGCCTACTTTGAAAACAAAGATGGAAACTATAAAGTTTCAAGTGAAATTGTCCAAAAAATTGCTGCGGAATACTCCGCTTTCAAATATTGGGGCGCGAAAGGATTGGTGCTGATGGCCGATAACAATTACAAATTAAAAGATGCCTACCAAGCCACTTATATTTTGGAAAGCGTGATAAAAAACTTTACCCAGTTTAGTGATGTAGTTGAAGAAGCCACCACAGCGCTGAATAAAATTAAAATGGAACAGGCCAAAACCAATGAATCAATTGAAAATTGATAATTTCAAATTAGGCAATTAGCCGATTGGACAATGAAAAATTTGAAAATTAATTTACAAACGATTAAACATAAATAATTAAACGATTAAACAAAAAAAAGCGATGCATCATAAACTCCTTATAACTTCATTCTTCATTTTAGTGACTAGCGTTTCCTTTTCTCAGATAATAAAGAAAAAAGATACCTTAAAAACTGAGGAAATCACTGTTGAAAAGCCCTATGCGCCAACTATTTCGGATGCGTTTAAGGTTAGGTCGAATCCCAATATCGAAAATGAAACAAAAAACTTGGCAAAAGAAAAAGTGAGCTACAGCATTTTTTCTGTTCCTGTTGCTTCCACTTTTACGCCTTCAAAAGGAAAAGCGCAAAGTATCGCCAGAGGTCCGAAAGAACGTTTTTATGAAAATTATCTCTCCGTAGGATATGGAAATTTCAACACTCCGTATCTTGATGCTTTTATGCACTTTGGGGACAAAAAGAACAACGATTTCGGTATATTTTTAAACCACCTTTCATCAGAAGGCGGCATTAAAGATTTACTGCTGAACGATAATTTTTCCGACTCAAAAATTGACGTTTATTACAAACAATTTGACCGCGATTACAACTTTCAAATTAATGCAGGTTCCCAGTTAAAAAAGCAAAATTATTACGGTTTATCGAATGAGATCACTTATGGCGATGCTTTTATTGCAGCTATGGATGAAGAACAAATCTACAAAACTGTTTACGGAGGTGGCAAAGTGAGCTTTGAAGACTCTTTTTTTCGAGGTGCTTCTGCTGAAATCGTAAATTTTTCAGATGATTATAACAGCAATGAAATTCGCTTGCTGGTAAAACCAACTTTGGAATTTCCTATTTCGAAGGAAAAGATCAATGGAGAATTTTTAGTCGATCTTATTTCCGGTCGATTCAAACAAAGTTATAACGACGGAAACGATGTGAATTACAGTTTTTTAAATCTGGGTTTCAGCCCGAATTTAGAAATTGTCAGAGAAAGTTTTACGCTTAATCTAGGTGCAAAATTGTATTACGTGAACGATTTGGAACATAAAAGTAACGACTATTTTGCCTATCCAAACGTGACAACATCCTTTAAAATGATTGATGAAGTGCTGACAGTTGTTGCTGGGGTAACGGGTGATTTAGAGCAAAATTCCTATAAAAGTTTTGCTGAAAAAAATCCGTTTGTTTCTCCAACCTTAGATATTCAGCAAACCGACAAACAATATAGGGCATATGTCGGCACAAAAGGAAAATTGGCGTCAAATATTGGCTATAACTTTAATGTGAGCCATACTTCTGAAAAAAATAAACCGTTTTTTATCCAAAATCAGACAAAAACTGACGGAACCATCATACTTGTTGAAAAAGGCTATGAAGCAGGAAATTCATTTGGCGTGGTTTATGACAATGTTAAAACTTTAGGGGTTTTCGGAGAAATAACCATTGACGCTTCCAAAGAATTTAATTTTACAGGAACATTAAACTATTCGCACCATACTGTTGAAACGTTGTTAGAGGCCTGGAATACGCCAAAAATGACAGGTACTATTTCGGCCGACTATCAAAATAAAGATTGGTTTGCAGGCGCAAAATTATTTTACAACGGCGAAACCGAAGATTTTGTGATTCCTTATGGTTTTACAGCTGAAAACGGAATTATCGTAACAAATGAATCGTATATGGATTTAAACCTGAATGGCGGTTATAACTTTTCAGACAGGCTTACCGTATTTGCGAAAATCAACAATGCATTAGGCGAAAAATACCACCGATTTTTAAATTATCAGGTGCAAACCTTGCAAATTTTAGGCGGTTTAACCTATAAATTTGATTTGTAGCAGAATCCTAAAAAAATTAAACTTTTTTGTGTAGTTTAGACACTTTAAAAACTACATCGAATGAAACATTCTTTTATTGCAATATTCCTACTTATTGCATTTTCCTCTTATGACAGCCTTAAATCTGTAAAAAATAGTGAACCAACTGTAAACAAAGCCGATTCAATTGTTGTTAGACAACTGTTTAATTCGGCTTTAAACAATGGAAAATCTTACCAATGGCTTGATCATTTATCAAACAATATTGGCGGACGATTATCAGGTTCTCCGCAAGCGCAACAAGCCGTTGAATGGGGCGAAAAATTAATGAAAGACTTAGGTTTCGACAAGGTTTGGCTACAGCCCGTAATGGTTCCGCATTGGGTGAGAGGTGAAAAAGAAGTTGCCTATTTTACCATTGGCAAAATTAAATATGATGTGGCAATTTGCGCTTTGGGCGGTTCTGTTCCAACCCCTAAAAAAGGCGTTTCGGGTGAAGTTATTGAAGTGAACAGCTTGGCCGAAGCTGAAGCTTTAGGCGAAAAACTGAGAGGAAAAATCGTCTTTTTTAACCGACCGTTTGAAGACACTCCTATTGAAACTTTTAAGTCGTACAGCGGTTGCGTAGACCAACGCGGCGGCGGGGCTAAAGTAACCGGTAAATTTGGTGTTTTAGGTGTTATTGTTCGCTCTATGACACACAGTATTGACAATTTTCCGCATACTGGCGCTATGGGTTACGGCGATATTCCGGATAACGAAAAAGTTCCTGCAGCAGCAATCAGTACCATAGCAGCAAATTTATTGAGCGAAAAATTAAAAGAAAACCCAAACTTGAAATTTTATTTCAAACAAAGCTGCGAAACATTGCCGGACGCTCCTTCATTTAACGTAATAGGCGAAATGACCGGAAGTGAATTTCCAGATACATTTATCACTGTTGGCGGACATTTAGATTCTTGGGATTTGGGTGATGGCGCCCACGATGACGGCGCAGGTATTGTGCAATCCATTGAAGTTTTAAGGCTTTTTCAATTAAACGGCATCAAACCAAAACACACCATTCGCGCCGTGTTGTTTATGAATGAAGAAAACGGATTGCGAGGCGGCAGAAAATATGCAGAAGAAGCCAAAAAAAATAACGAAAATCATATTGCAGCTTTGGAATCTGATTCCGGCGGATTTACGCCGAGAGGATTTTCTCTCGACGCCAACGGCAAAAGTTTAGAGCTGATTAAAAGTTGGAAACCATTGCTTGCTCCTTACGGATTACACGATATCAATAAAGGCCACGGCGGTGCAGATATTGGTCCGCTAAAATCGGAAACCATTACTTTAATTAGTTACAAACCAGATTCCCAACGATATTTTGATTATCACCACGCGACAATTGACACTTTTGATAAGATTAATAAACGTGAACTTGAGTTGGGAGCCGCTTCTATGGCATCATTGATTTACTTATTGGATAACTATTTACAATAAAAAAAATGAAACGAGCCTCACAAATTTGTATACACACAGGAATGATTAATGGCGAACAGCAGCTGTTACCGCTAAAAAATAAAATTTAAACAGATGAAAAAAATCATTGTACTCCTCTTATTAATTACAGGAATTTCGTGCACAAAGAAAGAAAAAGCAGACACCATTGTCATCAATGCCAATATTTATACGGTGAATGATGCGTTTGACAAGGCGGAAGCATTTGCCATAAAAGACGGTAAAATTGTTGCGGTGGGAACATCACAGGAAATTCAGGCAAAATATGCCGGAACCTTTATAAATGACGCAAAAGGAAAAACCATTGTTCCCGGATTTATTGACGCACACTGCCATTTTTTTGGATTGGGATTGGATAAACAAAAAGTTGATTTAACAGACACCAAAAGTTTTGAAGAAGTTGTTCAGCGAATTGTCGATTTTCAAAAAGAAAATAACGCAACCTATATCACCGGTCGCGGCTGGGACCAAAACGATTGGGAAGTGAAAGAATTTCCGACCAAAGATAAATTAGATGAATTATTTCCGACAACGCCAATCGCCATTACCAGAATTGACGGCCACGCGCTATTGGCAAATCAAGCGGCCATAGATTTAGCGGGAATAACCGTAAAAACACCATTTTCAGGAGGAGAAATCCTACAAAAAAGAGGGAAGTTAACGGGTATTTTCATTGATACACCAATGGAATTAATTGAAGCTAAAATCCCGGCGCCTTCCAAAAAAGATAATATAGAAGCCTTAAAAGATGCCGAAAAGATTTGTTTCGATTTGGGATTAACAACGGTTGATGATGCCGGGCTCTCCATAGAAACCATTGAATTAATCGACAGTTTACAGCAAGCAGGCGCTTTAAAAATAAGAATATACGCAATGGTTTCGGCAAGCGACGAAAACATTGATTATTATGCAAAAAAAGGCATTTTTAAAACCGACCGATTAAATGTGCGATCCTTTAAAGTGTATTCAGACGGTGCTTTAGGCTCTCGTGGCGCTGCAATGAAAAAACCGTATAGCGACCAACACAATCATTTTGGCGCTTTGGTAACTCCTTTAGATAAATTGAAAGAATTTGCCGAAAAAATTGCGGCAACCGATTTTCAAATGAATACGCACGCAATTGGCGACTCGGCAAATTACGTGATGCTAAAAACCTATAAAGAAGTTTTAAAAGGCAAAAAAGACAGCCGATGGAGAATTGAGCACGCGCAAATTGTTGATGTAGCTGATTTTAATTATTTCGAAAATATCTTGCCTTCCGTACAGCCTACACACGCAACTTCTGATATGTATTGGGCGCAAGACCGAGTTGGCGAAGAAAGAATGAAAGGCGCTTATGCCTATAAAGTTTTATTGAATACTTACGGGAAAATTGCTTTAGGAACAGATTTTCCTGTAGAAAAGGTAAGTCCCCTGTTAACTTTTTACGCCTCAGTGGCGCGCAAAGATTTGAACAATTTTCCTGAAAATGGCTTTCAGATGGAAAATGCACTGACAAGAGAAGAAACCTTAAAAGGAATGACCATTTGGGCGGCTTATTCCAATTTTGAAGAAAAAGAAAAAGGAAGCATCGAAGCTGGGAAAATGGCCGATTTTATCGTGCTCAACAAAAATATTATGGAAATTGAAGCCGACAAAATTCCATATATAAATATTGATGAAACGTATGTTGGTGGCGTGAAAGTGAAGTAAATTTTTTGAGTTGAAAGTTTCAAGTTTAATGTTTCAAGTTTAAAAAATAAAAAAATCGTAAATCGTAAATCCGTCAACCTGAGCGGAGCTGAAGGTCGTAATACCTATTGCGTTAGGGGGTGAAGTGAAAATCCTTTTTTGAGGTTCTTCGCCGAAAAAAAGATTGTAACGAAAAACCCGACCTGCAGGGAAACGCCCAAATTTATAGCGCACTTTTAAACTGTTGCGCTATATTTTTTTGCTGATGCAATGAGTTTTTTCGACAAATTATAGAGCCATTTTAATTGCTCAGAAACCAATAAAGTTTCTTTGAGCTTTGCGCCGGTTGCTTGGGAATGCTCCTCGCCCATCGCTATCTCTTGGTCACGTTTTTGTGAAAGATTCTCAAAATAAGCATCATATACCTTTTTAGCGTTTTCAACATTCGTTGAATTTACAGTTTTTATGTCGACACTTTTTCCCAATATTTGTTTTGCCTGTTCAAGATTTGAACAAATATTTTCAACATAAATATTGAATTCTGCGGGTACTTCAGCCGTTTTATTGTTTTTTATAAAAGTTCCCAAAGCGGTTAGGGACGACAAAAAAGTATTGTTAAAAACAACAATTTCGTAAATAGTGGAAAGCTCTACTTGTTTGGATTTCGGATCCTGGCTCATCCGCTGAAATGCCGCATTTAAGTCGCCTATTGCTAAAAAAGCTGCTTTTCTCGACAATTTATAGGTGGTGGAAACTACTCCTTTTTCGCGATAAAAAATGGCCACTTGCTTTAAAAAATTTTGGTTAGAAGCAATCGCTTTGCTAAAATCTTCCTGAATATTTTGAAACTGCCAAGTTGGCCACAAAACATAATTTGAAGCAAATGCCAAAGATGCGCCAATTAAAGTGTCTAAAATTCTAAACTGAATAACCGATAAGATATTCGGTTCAAAAAGAGCGTATACAAAAATAACGTTGATGGTTACAAAAACTGCCGCGTTTCTAAAATTTAATTGGACTAAAGAAAATGCCAAAGGCAAAGAAATTACTGCAATAACAGCATAAACAGTCGTGTTTTGTGTAATTAAAATAACGATGGAAGCAATTGCCGCGCCAATTAAAGTGCCAACAACCCTATGAATGGATCTTGATTTTGTCAATCCAAAACTTGGCCGCATTATGATAATAATGGTCAGTAATATCCAATAAGGATTTTGCATAGAAAATGATTTTCCAATAACAAAACCAACCAAAACCACAATTGCCAATCGCAAAGAATGCTTAAATATGGGAGAATAAAAATTGAAATTTTCAGTCAACTTTTTAAAATCGTAATCTTGTGGAGTAATAAACCTATTGGCTTCTTTAACGCTTAAAATTTCGTCATTTTTTCTATAATTATTCAGCACACGTTCTAAGGCGATTACGTTTTGAACCTGCTTTTCCTGATAATTTTTAAGATTCAGCAACATCAAAGTTCCAACTCTGGCTTTAGGCAAACCCACCAAAATTCGATAATAATCAATATGTCTGTCGATATTTTTTATAATCTCGGGAATTTTAATGTTCTCCTGTAATTTTTCTTCTTTCCTGATTACTTTTGAAATGTGCTCCAAATGGTTCGCTATTTCAAAAACAAGCTGCTGAAATGCTACAATTTTCTCTTTGTGCTTTTTGAACACCGAATCAAACTTTTCATAATCGACCGGATTTGCGATGGCGAGTTCCAATATATCAATCAATTCCGTGAAAATCAATTGTTGTCTTCTGGTTCTGTTCGAAGATCCGGAATTACTTCTGCTTGCCAAAATAATTTCTCTTAATGTTTCGTGAAGTTCATTTATTTCAATCTGAAGCTCAAATAATTTGTGTTGAAGATCAGCCCTGTTATCTGAATTGACCAACAATTCACCTCTAATTCTTAAATATTCAACGGTTTTTTCAATGGTTTTGACAAACAATTGATCGACCTGCATTTTTGGAAACAGCAATAATTTTAAATAAGTAAGCGACAAATACCACAATCCGCCCAAAGCAATCAATGAGGCGTGCAGCAACAAGCTTTCTTCAGAATAATCGTGAATAAAACTTAAAACAATAGCCAATAAACCAACAAAAGAAATCAATGAAGCCCTAAACCCGAAAACGGAGATATAAGAAACAAGAAACACAAAAACGCCCAATAAAGGCAATAACAGCCACAAAATATTGGCGACTGAGCCAAATAACAATGTTAAGCCAAACGACAGAAATGATGCGATTAAAATTCCAAAAAATACGTGTTTGTTGCTTCCGGGTACATCGGTTGGCGAACAAAACAAGACACCAAGCGCAACGCTAAAACCAAAATGGATGTCATCAAAAAAGTATTGACTCAAAAAAACAGGGATCAGCATCGCCACTGCCATAACAATTCCTTTCAGGAAATCTAAACTTTTAAAAAATCTGTTTATTGATTCTAGCATAAAATTGAATTCAATGACAAATTTACATCGTATTTTTTCACTTCATTTACTTTTTGTTTTTATATTGGCATATTTAACAATTATTTTTAGATGTTTAACAACAAGAAATGTTTATCCACAAACATCCATACAAACCGTTTATTCCTGAAGGCGCAACAAAACTCATTGTAGGCACATTGCCTCCGCCCCGATTTTCAATGGGAAATTTGAAAAAAGGCGATGTTGATTTTTGTTATGGCAGTATTGACGGACAATTATGGAAAATTTTAGACGAGATATTTACGCTGAATCTACATTTTGAAGCTTCCGAATTGGCCATTCAACAGCGCAAAAATTTCTTGTTAGAAAACAATTTGGGTATTTGTGACATTGTCGAATCTTGCGAACGCCTAAAAATGGATGCTTCTGATTTGGGAATGGCAACTATTATTTTAAGAGATATGTTATTTTATCTCAAAAAAAATACTGCCGTACACACGCTTTTGTTAACTGGAGGAAGCAGTAAAAACGGACCCGAATATCATTTAAGAAGACAATTAAAAGAAAAAAATATTGCACTCAAATTAATTTCTGCGGAAACACCAAAAATTCACGAATTTGAAATACAAGAGAATAAAACAAACAGAAAAATAAAAGTCATTTCATTAACCGCGCCATCAGGAAGCGCAAATCGTGCGGTTGGAAGCAATCCTGATTACCAACGCCTAAAAAAACAAAACCCCAAATTCAATACGTTTGATTTTAGGGTGTTGCAATACAAAAAGTTTTTCTAATTATTATGCGATCCGTCACAAAAAGGTGCATTTTTGGTTTGTTTGCATATACAGAAGTATTTTGTTTCCGTTTTTTCGGCTGTAAAAACAATCGGGCTCATTCCTGAGCCTTTGTGTAATCCGTTGCAAAATGGCTGACTTTCGGACAAGCCGCAAGCGCACCAAGCGTATCTTTTTCCTTCTTCCAATTCAACTGATATAGGATTGTCTCCGGCTCTTTTAGGATTTTCCATTTTTTTGATTTTTTTTTAGATTTGGTTAAAGATATCAATCTATAATACCACTCACAAATTTATTGATGCTGGCTATGCCGTTTTCTTCCAAATATTTCACAAATGCCGAGCCAATAATGGCGCCTTTCGCATATTTTGTGGCTTGTTTAAAGGTTTCAGCATTAGAAATTCCAAATCCAATAATTTGTGGCGATTTTAAATTCAAATCGGCAATGCGTTTAAAATAATCATCTTGTGATTTTCCAAAAGCATTTTGCGAACCGGTTACACTTGCCGAGCTCACCATATAAATAAATCCTTCAGAAATTTTATCAATAAACTGAATGCGTTCATCTGAAGTTTGTGGTGTAATTAAAAACACGTTGATCAGGCCATATTTCTCAAAAATGGTTTTAAAATGGTCGTTGTAAACATCAACCGGCAAATCGGGAATGATCAATCCGTCTATGCCAATTTCAGCACATTTTTTACAGAAATTTTCCACGCCATATTGCATCATCGGATTAAAATAACCCATAATAATNNTGAATGGTTGGTCCGTCGGCCAGCGGATCGCTGAAAGGCAAACCGATTTCAATAAAATCGACCCCGCTTTTTTCCAAGTTTTCAATAATGGAAACCGTGTCATTTATCTTCGGAAAACCAGCCGTAAAATAAATGGACAATAATTTTTTATTTTCCTGTAATTTTTGATTGATTCTGTTCATTTTCTACAACTTAAAATATTTTACATACGTATCCAAATCCTTGTCGCCGCGTCCAGATAAATTCAACACCACCACATCGCTTTCCTTAAACTTTTTCATATTTAAAACTGCCAATGCGTGCGCACTTTCAATCGCCGGAATAATGCCTTCCAATTTACACAATTCCAAACCTGCCTCCATCGCTTCGGCATCGGTAATTGAGATAAATTCCGCGCGATTTGATCTGTATAAATGTGCGTGTAAAGGTCCGATTCCCGGATAATCCAATCCTGCGGAAATAGAATAAGGCTCCGTTATTTGTCCGTCCTCACTTTGCATCAACAACGTTTTGCTTCCGTGAATCACGCCTTCTTTTCCCAAAATGCTGGTTGCGGCACTTTCCCCGGAAAGAATGCCCAAACCGGCTGCTTCAACCGCAATTAAATTCACGTTTTCTTCATCCAAAAAATGGTAAAACGCTCCTGCGGCATTGCTTCCGCCACCCACACAGGCAATCACATAATCGGGATTTTCCCTGTTCTCATGCACTTTCAATTGCTTTTTAATTTCTTCTGAAATCACCGATTGAAAACGCGCCACCATATCGGGATATGGGTGCGGCCCAACTACCGAACCAATAATGTAGTGCGTATTTACCGGATTGTTGATCCAATCGCGAATTGCTTCATTTGTCGCATCTTTTAACGTTCTGCTGCCCGACAAAGCCGGCACAACTTTAGCGCCCAACATTTTCATACGGGCCACATTTGGTGCCTGGCGCGCAATGTCAATTTCACCCATATAAACGACGCATTCAATGCCCATCAAGGCACAAACCGTGGCGGTTGCAACACCGTGCTGCCCTGCGCCAGTTTCTGCAATCACCCTGGTTTTCCCCAACTTTTTTGCCACCAATATTTGTCCGATGGTGTTGTTTATTTTATGGGCGCCGGTATGGCACAAATCTTCCCGTTTCAAATAAATTTTTGTTTGGTACTTTTCCGAAAGCCGTTTTGCAAAATATAAGGGCGTTGGCCTGCCTACATATTCCTTCAGCAAATCCTGAAATTCCTCCTGAAAAGAAGGCTCTTGCATAATTTTTAAATAATTATCTTCCAATTCTTTCA
>DPCK01000076.1 GCA_003516285.1 Lutibacter sp.
TAAAATGTAAACAGATGAAAAAAATTAGCATTATAATTGTTGCAATCGCGTTGTTTTCTTGCAAAGAAAGTAACAATGCCCGTAAACCCATAAAACAAGCCACCGTTGAACAAAACTGGACTGAAATGCAATTGAAACTCAGTAAATATGCCACTTTTAAATTGACATCAGATTTAAATGTTTTAACAGAAAATGAACGGAAGATGTTACCTATTCTGATAAAAGCTGCAACAATAATGAATAAATTATTTTGGTTTGAAGCCTATGGCGACAAAAATCAGCTTTTAGACAGTATTTCCAATGAAGAAACCAAAAAATTTGTGGAAATAAATTACGGTCCGTGGGACAGACTCGATGGAAACAAACCCTTTGTTGATGGTGTTGGAAGCAAACCAGCCGGAGCAAATTTTTATCCGATTGATATGACAAAATTGGAATTTGAAGCTTTTATTGATGAAAACAAATGGAGTTTGTACACTTTTGTCAGAAGAAATAAGGAGGGTGATTTGTACACAATCCCGTACCACGTTCAATTTAAAAATGAGGTGAGAGAAGTGGCCAATTTGTTGTTGGATGCTTCAAAATTAGCCGATGATGAAGGACTTAAAAATTATTTGGAATTGCGTGCTCAAGCGTTTTTGGACGATAAATACCAAGCCAGTGATTTGGCTTGGATGGATATGAAAACCAACACCCTAGATATTGTAATTGGCCCCATTGAAACGTATGAAGATCAGCTTTTTGGAAATAAAGCTGCCCACGAGGCTTATGTGCTGATTAAAGATAAGGTTTGGAGTGAAAAATTGGCGCGTTTTGCGAGTTTTTTGCCTGAGTTGCAAACCGGACTTCCAGTTTCTGAAGCCTATAAAAGTGAAATTCCAGAAACCGATTCCGATTTAAATGCTTATGATATTGTGTATTATGCCGGCGATTGCAATGCCGGAAGCAAAACCATCGCCATTAATTTGCCCAATGATGAGACCGTTCAATTGCAAAAAGGCACAAGAAGATTGCAATTAAAAAATGCGATGCGCGCTAAATTCGATATTATTTTAAAACCAATTTCTGCAGTTTTAATCGACTCAAGCCAACAAAAACACATCACATTCGATGCTTTTTTTGCCAATACGATGTTTCACGAAGTTGCGCACGGATTGGGCATCAAAAATACAATCAACTTAAAAGGCACTGTGCGAAATGCCTTAAAAGAACAAGCATCGGCTTTGGAAGAAGGAAAAGCAGATATTTTGGGATTGTATATGGTGCAGCAATTGCATAAAAAAGGAGAATTAGAGGGCGATATGAAAGATTATATGACCACTTTTATGGCCGGTATCTTTCGATCTGTGCGTTTTGGAGCTTCAAGCGCACACGGAAAAGCAAATATGATTCGTTTCAATTTCTTTAAGGAAAAGGGCGCATTTACCAAAAATGAAGATGGCAGCTATAAAGTAAATTATGAAAAAATGGAAGAGGCAATACGCCAGTTATCATACTTAATTTTGACTTTACAAGGCAATGGTGATTATGATGGTGTTATAAAATTGGTTCAGGAAAAAGGAATCATTTCTGCTGATTTACAGCGTGATTTAGACAAGTTGAGTAAAGCCAATATTCCTG
This sequence comes from Lutibacter sp., assembly GCA_003516285.1. Taxonomy (GTDB): domain Bacteria; phylum Bacteroidota; class Bacteroidia; order Flavobacteriales; family Flavobacteriaceae; genus Lutibacter. Next base: position 1,621 of record DPCK01000076.1, read on the forward strand.
TTGATGTTGTATTTGAGCAAGGGAATTTTTAATGATAATAAAAATTGAAAAATTAAAAGCGAAATAATTAAACGATAAAAAAAGCCGCCTGAAAATTAAATTTTCAGGCGGCTTTTTATGTGGCAAATCTTTTAAATTACTACTTCATATCAATTTATCTCAATTCTTCTTCAACTGTTTTTGAATTTTTTCAATAGCGGATTCAATAGGTTTATCGGGTTCAATGACATTGTATGCACCCCAAAATTCCGGATCTTTAAATCCGGAAGTATTGTCGCTCATAATTATTGAAGGCCTTAATCGGTCTTTAGGTTTTGGAAGTTGGTTGGCGTCGATTTTTTCCCAATCGGTTACGGCCATTTCAATGGTTGTGTAATAAATGGTGTTGAACCATTTTTTAGCCCAGTCTATTTTAAATCCGAGTTCAACCCTGCTGTAGCCATAAACCCATTTTCCTTCTTTTTCGCGATATTCCACTTGGTAATAAGCTTCAATTGGAAGCACATCGGCGTCTTTTGGTTTTTTTATGATGAAAAACCGACTGGCTTTTTGTTTGTTATCAAGATTTAAATAAAACTTGGCATTGGTTAAGGCCAAAGTTTGTGCATCAATATATAATTTGCCGTAAAATAATGGATCGGTAACGTATTTTTTTTGTCTAAAATTCACCACGTGTATAAGCCTATTGTCTATTTTAGTGGAATTGTCAAAAGTAAAATCATAAATATCAACCATATCTTCATCAAATATCATAGCCGTATTTTTCATAAGGTCGATATACAATGTGTTAAATGGCCCGCCTCTAAGTTTAAAAGCCACCGTATCCAATTTGTCGTAATCAGTGCTTTTACGCGCCTTATAAATTTTTAAAACATCACTTNNATGGTTTCTCTGTAGAATGAAGTCATTTTCAGATCATCATTCACATAATTGTCCCCTTTTCTTTTTAGCATTTCCTGAACTAAAGAAGTAGCGTCTTTCACATTAATTTTAACTTCAGATAGTTCTTCAATATACGTTTCAAGCCTTACAACGGTATTGTCTTTATCAAAATCGGATAAACTGATCACTTTGCTGGTATAGCCCAAAAATGAAACAGTCACCCTGCGGCCGGTAAATTTTTTTGGAACTTTCAACAAAAAATTACCTTGCGTATTGGTAATGGTGCTGATATTTGTTCCGTTCACTAGCAATGTTGCGAATTCAAGCGGTTTTTTGGTTTTACTGTCGATTACAATTCCCCGATATTCATTAAATCCGATGGTATCATTGAGAATGATATTGTTTGCGTAGTTTGAATTTTGGAATCCGAAAATTAAAAGAAATAAAAAAAATGCATTTATTAAGAATTTTCTGGCTGAAAATGAACCCTGTTTTATCATAACACACAAGTTTAAATTAAAATCATTAATTTGACCATCTAAGATACAATATTTTCAGTAATGATGAAAGAAAAAAAAGGAACTGCATTGCTGCAATTCCTTTTAGGTTTTGATGGTCAAATTCCTTTTTCCGGAACAGGAAAACCGCGATCTCTAAGCAAAGCATCAATTTTGGCGTCTCGTCCTCTAAATTGTCTGAATGCTTCAGCAGGATCCACGGAATTTCTTGGCGCAAATAAATATTTTACCATTTTTGCCGCCAATTCTTTATCGTAAAAACCGTCCGGAGCTTCTTCAAATGCTTCTGAAGCATCTGCGGTAAGCACATCGGCCCACATATAGCCATAATAAGCGGTTGCATAACCTTCACCTGAAAAAACGTGTCCGAAATGAGGCGTGCGATGGCGCATTACCAATTCTTTTGGCATATTCATTTCAGCTAAGGTTTCTTTTTCAAAAACAGCCACATCAATATTTGTTGGGTCGGCCAAATGAAATTTCATATCCATAATGGCAGAAGCCAAATATTCGGTAGTTGAAAATCCTTGGTTAAAAGTGGAGGATTTTTTGATTTTAGCAACCAAAGCTGCAGGAATTGCCTCGCCGGTTTTGTAGTGAACCAAAAATTGGTTGATTACTTTATCTGTTGAAAGCCAACGCTCTAAAACCTGAGATTGAAATTCGGTATAATCTCTTACGCCTCCATTAAGTGTTGGATATTTTACGTCTGCGGAAAAGAAATGCAAAGCGTGTCCAAATTCGTGCAGAAATGTGGTGGCATCATCCCAAGACACCAAAACAGCTTCACCCGGAGCCGGTTTTACAAAATTTGAATTGTTTGATCCCAACACTGTTTTTTTGCCGTCGAAAGTTGAATAATCTCTGTAAGTTGTTGCCCAAGCGCCAGATCGTTTGCCTTGACGCGCAAATGGATCCAAATACCACAATCCGATATGTTCGCCGGTTGATTTGTTGGTCACTTCCCAAACTTTTACATCTTCGTGAAATACAGGGACAGATCCTTCCGGCACTGGCGTAAACTTGAAATTAAACACTTCATCGGCTACAAAAAACAACGCTTGGGTCAGGTTATCCAATTGTAAATATTGTTTTACTTCGTCAGAATCCAAATCGTATTTTTCTTTCCTCACTTTTTCTGAATAGTACTGATAGTCCCAAGGTTCAATGGTAATATTATCATTGTTTTTATCGGCGATGGCTTGCATATCAGCAACTTCTTCCTTAACGCGGGCAATGGCTGAAGGCCAAACGGCATTCATAAGCGCCATCGCGTTTTCAGGCGTTTTCGCCATTCTGTTTTGCAAACGCCATTCAGCAAAATTATCATAACCTAAAAGAGCCACGCGCTCTTTTCTTAGTTTCAATATTTTGGCCACATTTTCTTTATTGTCAAATTGATCATTATTATCACAGCGTGAATAGTAGTTTTTCCAAACTTTTTCACGCAATTCCCTTTCATTGGAATAGGTTAAAAATGGGGCCATAGAAGATCTTGTATTGGTAATGGCATATTCAACTTCGCGACCTCTATCTTTTGCTGCTTTTTCAGCGGCTTTAACCATTGATTCCGACAATCCGCTTAATTGGTCTTTTGTTAAGTAAACCACATAATTTTCTTCGTCGGCTAAAATATTGTTGGAGAAATTGGTGTATATCGAAGAAAGTTCTTTATTAATGGCGGCATAACGCGCTTTTTTAACATCGTCCAATTCTGCTCCATCCATTGCGTATCTTTCGTAAATTAGTTTTACGACTCTTTGCTGATCTGTTTCTAACGGATTTTTCAAAGAATTTTCATAAACTGTTTTAATTCTTTCGAATAATTTTTTGTTTTGGGAAATTTTTGAATTAAACTCCGACAAAATCGGAGCCATTTCACCCTGAATTTTTCTGAATTCAGGCGAAGATAAATTGGAGCTCAAAATTCCGTAATATTTAAAAACGCGATCGAGCACTTCACCCGATTTTTCCATCATCACAATGGTGTTTTCAAAAGTTGGCGCATCGGTATTTTTGGTGATGGCATCAATTTCTGCCAAATTTAAAGCCATACCTTTTTCCAAAGCAGGTTTAATATCCTGAAGGTTCATTTTGTCAAAAGATGGAACGCCGCCATAAGGACCTGTCCATTTTTCCAATAACACATTGTTGGTTTGCATAGTTGCTGTTTTTTCTTTGATTTGGGCAAAGGTTGTTGAAACGATTAAAGTGAAAAAAACAAATGATTTTAACGTTTTTACCATAAAATATTTATTCATATCAGGTTGAATTTTAAAGGATTATTTTTATTGAAAAGCTCGGTTGTTAATGTTTTTCAAATTTAATTATTTTAAAGCAATAATTTTCTATCTAACAGTAGTTTAGATTCGTTTTAAAGTACTGTTAATTTAGTTGAATTGCAACGTTGACCTATCGATTGAAATAAATAAAATTTTTTAAAAATATAATAAAAATTGGCAGGGCTTATATTTGGAAATTAAAACTTGGACTAATACTTTTCCTTGCAATAATAACAATTATACCCACAACAACTAGTGGTATGCCAATAGTGGCAAGCGTTGACATTGTTTTGTTTTGAAGATGAATATTATTTAACTGATCATTTCTCAATAATATTTTTACATTTTTTTGGTCTTTTGTGTCTTCTACAATTTGGGCAGATAATAAATCTGCAGTAACAGATTTCCATTTTGTAATTCCGTAGATATTGCCATTTTCTCTTTGCAATTCCTGAAATTCATAATTGTCTTCTGTTTCTGAAGCTAATTTAATTTTGACATTTGATTGTATAGCTTCATCAATACTAGCGGTACTTGAATGATAAACGCTGCAACTTTGTTGTAAAAAGGTAAATGCAAGCAATAGGGAAATCAATCTTAAATGTTTGCGTATTGTTTTCATCATCGTAAGTTTTAAAGTTTTACTTAAATTTATTTAAGAAACTGCATTAATAAATTGATGGTTATCAATAGCTAAGATGATTGTTATCATTAAAAAATAAAGAAAATAAGATTTTTGATTTTAGCTTTATTGTAGGCTGCGGCTTTTTTAATTAAAAACGAATTTGTTCTTTCTTCATAAAATTTAAATAAAACTTGGTTCCTTTTCCCGCCACACTGTCGTTTTTTATGACAATCGGGGTGCATTCCGACTTTGACATCAGACCATTTTGATCTTTAGGTGTGGAGAAATACCATAAAATAGTGATTTCATTTTTGGCTTTATCGGTGGTTATTTTTGTAAACTCCGGCTGTTTGAACAATTGGCTCAAAGGTTTCATTTTGCCAATTTTTGGCACTTTTACAATGATGGAAGCGCCCATAATTTCTTTTACTTGAACAAGGCTATGGCCAATTTCTATGCTGGAAATTTTGGTGTTTTGCTCTGTTAGGAATTCACTAAAAGTATTGTAATTTTTTTCTGTGGTTTCCTGTGAATACAAAGAGCCAGAAAATATTAAAAAAATTAAAGCAATGAAGATAATTGGTCTTTTCATTAAGCCAAGATACAAAAAAACCTTAAAATCAATAATGTAGGATAATTCTTGATAAATTGTTTGTTTTTTACTCAATCTGCTGATTAACTAAATAAAAAAAGAAATCACATCTAAGCAATTTCTTTTCTAATATGAGATTCTGAAACAAGCCTGCCTGCTGGACAGGCAGGTTCAGAATGATGTCTTTTTTATTTTCCCAGCTCCACAAACAATCCTTCTTCGGTATTATTTATTTTAGCTAAGTGCTTTTTGGTCAGATCTTTAATGGTTTTGTCCCATTTTTTATTGCTGAAGCCCGATTGCGTTTTTAAGTCAATCAAAAGCATTGGAGAATTTGCTTTTAAAATGTGGAAAATTGCCTTTTCATCTTCGCTCATTTCAACCGCTTTTTTCTCTGGTCTCATTTGTGGAAAGAAAAGCACTTCTTGAATAGAGCTGTTGTTGGTCATAAACATCACCAAACGGTCGATACCAATTCCGATGCCTGATGTTGGCGGCATTCCGTATTCCAAAGCGCGTAAAAAATCCTGATCTATAAACATCGCTTCATCATCACCTTTTTCGGTCAATTTCAGTTGTTCTTCAAAACGTAAGCGTTGTTCAATCGGATCGTTTAACTCGGAGTAAGCATTCGCTAGTTCTTTACCGTTTACCATCAATTCGAAACGCTCGGTTAAAGCAGGATTTGTGCGATGTTCTTTGGTGAGCGGACTCATTTCTTTCGGATAATCCGTAATAAATGTTGGCTGAATATAGTGGTGCTCACATTTTGATCCGAACAATTCATCGATCAATTTGCCTACTCCCATCGTTTCATCAACAGCAACATCCACTTTTTTGCAAACTTCTTTTAATTCATTTTCTGTCATTCCGGCAACATCAAAACCGGTATGAATTTTTATGGCTTCCAATATAGGAACTCTTGGATAAGGCGCCTTAAAACTCACCCTATTTTCACCTATTTTAACTTCGGTGGTTCCATTGCTGTCCATTGCCACTTTTTCCAACAATTCCTCTGTCATATTCATCATCCAATGGTAATCTTTGTAAGCCACATACAATTCCATCACGGTAAATTCAGGATTGTGGGTTCTGTCCATTCCTTCATTTCTGAAATCTTTGGAGAACTCATAAACGGCATCAAATCCGCCAACAATCAATCTTTTTAAGTACAATTCGTTGGCAATTCTCAAATACAAAGGCATATCCAAGGCATTGTGATGCGTTTTAAATGGACGAGCGGCCGCACCACCCGGAATTGGCTGTAATATTGGTGTTTCCACTTCCAAATAATCTCTTTTATTAAAGAAATCACGAATGGAATTGGTGATTTTTGTGCGTTTTATGAAGGTTTCTTTAACGTGATCGTTTACAATTAAATCCACATATCGTTGGCGATATCTTAATTCGGCATCAGAAAAAGCATCATGCACTTTTCCGTCGGCATCCGTTTTAACCACAGGAAGCGGACGCAAACTTTTTGAAAGTACGGTAAGTTCTTTAACATTAACCGATTCCTCGCCAACTTTCGTTTTAAAAACTTCACCTTTTATGCCAATAATATCGCCCATATCCAATAATTTTTTAAATACGGTGTTGTACATCGTTCCTTCAGCATCAGAAGAAATTTCATCGCGATTGATGTAAATTTGCATTCTTCCGCTGGCATCTTTTAACTCGGCAAAAGAAGCTTTTCCCATAATCCTTCTACTCATCATTCTTCCGGCCAAAACAACTTCTTTTCCTTCAAAAGACTCAAAATTTTCCAAGATTTCCTTTATGTTTGCTGTGGTTTTAAATTCATTCGCAGGATAAGGGTTTATGCCCAATTCACGTAGTTTCTGTAAGGATTCTCTTCTGATTATTTCGAGTGGTGATAATTGCATTTCAAGGTGTTTTAAAATTACTTTTTATTGATCGGGAGCAAAGATACAATCAATTCAGAAAAATAGGCAATTTAGAAAGAAAAAGTGTTTGGAATTTGAAATCAAAAAAAAATTAATATATTTGCGTATCGCTGTGTTGGCGATTTAGTTGTGTTGTTTTGGCGTTTTTAACGCCAGGTTTTTTAAACCAATGGAAAGCTTCCCGAAATCCGGGACGCTTTTTTTATTCCCCATTGTCTGCTTTGGCGGACATTTCCCCGAAGGGGAAAACTTGAGGCCATTTATCTTTTCAGTAAAAAATCAATCTTTTTATCTCTTAATTAACTCCAAAAAAAGCATCTTTATATTCCCAAAAAGTCGCAATATACATTCCGGCAAACACCAGGCAAACCGCCAATTTTAGCAAGGTTGAAGATAAAAATCCGATAAACGAACCCACAGCCGCTTTAAAAGCTTTTTTGGAATCTTTATGATCTTTTAGAAGTTCGCCAAAAAAAGCGCCCAAAAACGGACCAGCAATAATCCCCAACGGACCGAAAAAAATCCCGAAAACAAGTCCGACCATAGCGCCATTTACACCATAATTGCTGCCGCCGAATTTTTTTGTTCCTAGTATTGGCAGCACATAATCTATGACAGAAACCAATATGGCAACCCCTAAAGTAATTCCTAAAACTGTCCAATCAAAGGGAATTGCTTTTGTCAAATAGAGCAGGAGCAGTCCCACCCAACTTGCAAGCGGCCCAGGCAAAACAGGTAAAACCGAACCTAAAATGCCTGTTAACACTATTAAAAATCCGATAATCAGCAGAAAAATATCCATTTTGCTAATTTATGGTATCCGTAGATAATTTTAAAAGGATTATTATAAAGTTTTTTATTTTTCAACTAAAAAATTAGTTTAAACTAAATATTTAGTTATATTTGTATTGTTGAACTAAAAATTTAGTTAAAAAATGGAGATACAATTGACAAAGGCAGAAGAGCAATTTATGCAGATTTTATGGGAGTTGGAAGAAGCATCTGTGCAAGAGATTATAGACCAATTGCCTGAACCTAAACCTGCATATAACACCGTTTCTACCATCATAAGAATATTGGAAACCAAGGATTTTGTTTCACACAAAGCAAAGGGAAGAGGTTATATTTATTTTCCGTTGGTTTCAAAATCGATTTATACCAACCAAAGTCTGCAAAAAATTGTAGATGGGTACTTTGGAGGTTCTTTTAAAAGTATGGTTTCTTTTTTTGTAAATAAAAATGAGGTTGATTTTAAAGAATTGGATACCATATTGAAAATTATTAACGATAAAAAAACTGAGCGATGATCAATTACATAATTCAAATGTTACTTTTCCAAACCTTATTTTTAGCGGTTTATGATTTGTTTTTGCAAAAGGAAACATTCTTTAAATGGAATAGAATTTATTTGTTGGCAACACCAATTTTGTCTTTTATTATCCCATTGCTAAAGTTTGAAAGTTTTAGGAAAACAGTTCCGCAGGATTATATGATGTATTTACCGGAGGTTGTTATAAATCCACAGGTTTATATTGAAAACAGCACACCTTTTGAAACGTTTCTTGGAATTTTAACCATTATTTTTTATGTGGGAATGGGCTTATTTTTCATCTTATTTTTAGTTCGGCTAACCAAAATAGTAAAGCTGATCCTGAAAAATAAAAGCATTAAAAAAGATAGGTACACACTAATTGTTTTAAATGAAAAACAAGCAGCTTTTTCCTTTTTCAACTATATTTTTATTAACAGTCATTTATTGGAAAAACAGGATTTACAAATAATTCAACACGAGTTGGTTCATTGCAAACAAAAACACACCTTGGATTTGCTTTATTTCGAATTTTTGAAAATTGTGTTGTGGTTTAACCCGATTATTTACGTCTATCAAAATCGAATTACCTTGTTACACGAATATATTTCGGATGCCGAAGTGGTTAAAGAAACCGATAAAAAAACTTATTTCAACAAGTTGTTGGCAGAAACTTTTAATGTGGAAAACATTTCATTTATCAACCAATTTTTTAAACATTCATTAATCAAAAAAAGAATTATTATGATCACAAAAGAAAAATCACAAAAAATGAAACAGTTAAAGTATTTATTAATTGCGCCTTTACTATTGGTGATGTTGTTGTTAAGTTCATTTGAAGACAAATCCAAAGAAACATTAGAACAAGTTCCTTTACTGATAAATGAAATTTTAAATGAAGATGCTTTACCATTGGAATTAACTGCAAAGGAAAGTAAAAGTGTATTAAAAACTTCCGATACCATTAAGCCAATTGAAATTGAAGCTATACCTTTTGCTACAATTGAACATGTTCCTGTTTTTCCCGGTTGTGAAGGTTCAGAAGAAGAATTAAAAGCTTGTTTGCAAGGAAAAATCTCGAATTATGTAAATGCTAATTTTAATGCGAAATTAGGAAAAGAGCTAAGCTTAGACCTAGGACTTAATAAAGTTTTCGTGATGTTTAAAATTGATAAAGAAGGTAATATTGCGGATGTTAAATCAAGGGCCAAGCATAAGGAGTTAGAGGAAGAAGCAATACGTGTAATTACAAGTTTGCCTAAAATGTTGCCCGGAAAACAAAATGGGGAAACAGTTGGCGTAAAATATTCCTTGCCCATTGCTTTTATGGTTGAAGGTAAATCTCAAAACAATAACAAAAAGGAAGCTGTTATGCCTGATTCAATGAAAAACGCACTATTTATTTTAGATGGAAAAGAGATAACTAAAGATGAAATGCAAAAAATAGACCCTAACACAATCAAAAGCATAGAGGTTTTTAAAGATGAAAATGCCATAGAAAAATATGGAAAAAAAGGTAAAAATGGCGTGGTGGTAATTACGATAAAAGAATAATTAAATTTTTATGAAAAAGATTTTTATTGTAATCAGTTTATTATTTACAATACTCAAAACCGAGGCGCAATCTTCGGTTTTTGTGGTTGTAGATAGTTTGTTGGCGGAAGGAAACTATCAAAAGGCTTTGACTTTGTTAGAGAACACAGAGCCAAAAACTTTTTTGATATTTGAAAAATCGGCTGGTATTTATCAATCAATTGGCAGTGATACCAAAGCTTTGGAATGTTTAAACAAAGCATTGGAATTTGGCACGAATATATCGATAAAAGTAAAACTGTCGCAATTGTTTGTATCAACCGGATTTACATCAAAAGCTGTCGAAACATACGAATCACTCATCGAAAAAGACACTTCAAATTTATTGGTTGCCAATAGTTTNNGTTAATCCTAATTATCCATACCAATTGGCCGAATCTCTAGAAAAACAAAATAAACATTCAGAAATGGGGCAGCGTTATTTGGACGCCTATAATTTAGACACGCTTCATATTAAAAGTATTTTTGGATTGGCGCAATTTTTTAAGTCATTGAAGTTTAAAGACTCTACTTCTTTATTTATTGATAAAGGTTTAAAAATAGATCCGAATAATTTAAATTTTAATCAGCTAAAAGCCAACGAGTTGTATTTTTTAAAGGATTTTAATGGCGCATTAACCTATTTGAAAAAATTAGACAGTTTAAATTTTAGGTCTGTCCAAATTTATGAAATGTTTGGTATGTGTTATTATAATTTACAAGATTTTGAACTGGCTGAAAAATATTTTAGAAATGCCATAAATCTTGATCCTGATAATTCCCAAATCCTATATCGTTTGGCCAGTTTGTATTATGATAAAAAGGACAATAAAATGGCGACGTTTTATTTACACCGATCAATATCAAGTGTAAAACCAGATATGGATAAACAATACTATTTGCTCGGAATTATTTCAAAAGAAGCGGATAATTTGCCGGCAGCCATTGAAAATTTTGAGAAATCCCACAAAAATAATTATAAGAATTATAAAGCATTATTTGAGTTGGCCGTAACCTCAGATGCCTATTATAAAGATAAAAAAATTGCATTAAAATATTATAAAAGCTATGCTGAAAAATTTAACAGCAACGATATTATAATGACTGCTTTTGTTGAAGGCAGAATCAAAGAAATAAAAAAACAATACTTTATTGAAGGTGAAATTGTTGACTAACAGAAAATGTTGTATTTTCACTTTTTGAAATAAACAGTGATGTTAAAACAATTTTTTACCTTATTAATTTATTCAATTTTGGTGTTGTCCTGTTCTTATATCGAGCAACACACAAAGCGTGAACCCATCCAAAAAATTGATACGATAGTCGATTTTAATTCGGTAGATTCTTATCCGCTTTTCCCAAATTGCGCTGAAATTCCTTCCAAAGAAAAGCAACAGATTTGCTTCCAAATGGAAATGTCCCAACATATTTATGCTTCTTTAAAGGAATTTGAATTTAGTGTTACGGATAGCATTAACGACACTATTTTGGTGAAATTAAAAATTGATTCATTTGGAAAAACAACCTTGTCGAATACTCAAAAATCAGCTAAAATAAGCGAGTTAATTCCTCAATTTGACAGCATTGTAAAAGTGAGCCTTCAAAATTTACCAATCTTGCAGCCAGCCATCAAAAGAGCAATGCCTGTAACAACAGAATTTACTTTGCCAATTGTGTTAAAAAACTAGGCCCCCCCTAATCCCCAAAGGGGAGGACAGAACGTAAAAAAATGTTAGGTGAACATTTTAGTGAATGTGCCAGCTAGCGCGTTGGAAAAAATTGAAATTTTTAAAGTTGAAATTTTTTTATAAATATCAAATCAAACTCCCTTTCCTTCGTAAAGGGCGGGGGATAGTAGTTAATAACCATATTTACCCTTCCACAATTTCTTCAAAAAATCCCTGATGATATTTTCGCGTGCATTGTTGCCGGGTTCGTATATTTTGGTGTTTTTTATTTCATCGGGCAAAAATTCCTGCTCGGCAAAATTGTTTTCAAAACTGTGCGCATATTTGTAGTTTTTGCCGTAATCCAATTCTTTCATCAGCTTGGTTGGCGCATTTCTTAAATGCAGCGGCACCGATAAATCACCGGTTTCCTTTACAATGGTTTGCGCTTTTCCAATGGCTTCATAAGATGCGTTGCTTTTTGCCGAACTCGCCAAATAAACGGCGCACTGGCTCAATATAATTCGTGATTCCGGAAAACCGATAATATTCACCGCCTGAAACGTGTTATTTGCCAAAATCAACGCAGTCGGATTCGCATTTCCTATGTCTTCCGAAGCCAAAATCAGCATTCTTCGCGCAATAAATTTTGCGTCTTCGCCGCCTTCAATCATACGTGCAAGCCAGTAAACAGCGGCATTTGGATCACTTCCACGGATAGATTTTATAAAAGCCGAAACAATGTCATAATGCTGTTCGCCGGCTTTGTCGTACAACACCGTATTTTTTTGAATTTTCGAAAGCACCAAGTCGTTTGTGATTCTAATCGGCTCTTTTTCGGTGTTTACCACCAACTCAAAAATGTTTAATAATTTTCGCGCATCTCCTCCTGAAACCCGCAACAAAGCTTCGGTTTCTTCAACAATAATATTTTTTTTGGAAATATAAGCGTCCTCTTTTAAGGCGCGTTGTAACAAATCTTCCAAATCTTTTTTACTGAAAGAGTTCAAAACATACACCTGACAACGCGACAATAATGCGGGAATCACCTCAAAACTCGGGTTTTCGGTGGTTGCGCCAATCAACGTAACCCAGCCTTTTTCCACCGCGCCCAGCAACGAATCTTGTTGCGATTTGCTAAAACGGTGAATCTCATCAATAAATAAAATAGGGCTTTTGTCGGTAAACAAACCGCCGCCCTGCTTGGCTTTGTCAATAATATCGCGTACATCTTTAACGCCCGAACTAATGGCACTCAACGTATAAAAAGGCCGTTTCGATTCTTTTGCAATGATATTGGCAAGCGTGGTTTTCCCAATTCCCGGCGGTCCCCAAAAAATTAACGAAGGAATAATGCCGCGTTTTATATGTTCGGTCAACGCACCATTTTTTCCCACCAAATGTTGTTGGCTAATGTAATCATCCAAGGTTTTCGGACGTATGCGTTCGGCTAAAGGTTCATTCATACCGTAAAAATAAGCATAAAAATTTGTTGGGCATTACACTGCATTACATTTGTGTCGGGCTATTCGTTAAATCTTTTTTATGAAAAATAAAAAAGGAGAAGTCTATCCTGAGCGCAGTCGAAGGGCTGCTATCTCTAATGCAAAAATAATTTGTTTAAAGCACACCATTTAGTGGCAAAATTTTAATAAATTCAACCATTCCTAATTTAAATTTTTTAATGTCAAAAAGTAAATCCATATTCTCTAAAAAATTTATCATCATTCCTGTTATTTCCGTTTTTTTAATTTGGCTGGTGTATTACTTGGAAATAAAATATAAAACCAATTTTAACGATTATGGCATTTACCCGCAAACATTAACCGGTTTGCGCGGTATCATTTTTTCGCCGTTTTTACACAGCAGTTTTGAACATTTGTTTAGCAATTCCATTCCTTTGTTGGTAATGCTGGCCAGTTTGTATTATTTTTATGAAGGTATCGCCACAAAAGTATTGTTGTGGGGAATTTTTTTAACTGGATTTTTAACCTGGTCTTTTGCACGACCTTCCTATCATATTGGTGCCAGCGGCGTGGTTTATTTTTTGGTAAGTTTTATTTTTTTTAGCGGCGTTTTCCGTAAATATTATCGTTTGGCGGCAGTTTCATTAATTGTCGTTTTTTTATACGGAAGCACGGTTTGGTATATTTTTCCCGTGGAAGAAAAAATTTCCTGGGAAGGACATTTATCGGGATTTTTAGTCGGATTTATTTTTGCTTATATTTCAAGGAAAAATGGCCCGCAACCTGAAAAATTTGTCTTTTCCCACAACCCGGAATTTGACGAACTATTTGATGAGCACGGAAATTTTGCGCCACCAAAAGAAAAGGAAGTATCTGAAATAAACGAAGAGCCAAAAAATCCCGTGGCGTAATATTTATAAATTAATTTATGAAAAAAGTTTGTAATCCTTTTAAACTATTAGCAATTAACGAATATTAAAAGCAAATAATAAAAATATGAACGCATCTTTAAAAAACTGGCACCAATTTTTGGAAACCAAAAATCCTAAAATATTGGACGAACTTTTGTCAGATGAGGTGATTTTTTATTCACCCATTGTTTGGGCTCCACAGGAAGGAAAGCAAATTACCAAATTGTATTTAATGGCGGCATTGGAAGTTTTCGGTGGTGAAAATGCTGATTTTAAGTACGTGAATCAGGTAATCGACAACAATCAATTTATCTTAGAATTTACCACAATAATTGATGGTGTAACAGTAAACGGCGTTGATATGATTGCCGTAAATGATGAAGGTAAAATCATCAGTTTCAAAGTGATGGTTCGACCGCTGAAAGCCATCACTAAAGTGCACGAAAAAATGGGAGAAATGCTTGAGAAGCTAAAACATCAGAAGGGAAAACCCTAAATATCTTGCCACTATTGCTAAAGTTTTACTATATTAAACTCGGTCAACGTTATTTAGCATCGACAATTGACAAACTTGAAAAATGAAACTTGAAACAGCCAAAAAACCTACATATTTCTCCTGTACTGTCCGCCAACTTCAAATAAAGCGTCTGTAATTTGTCCGATAGAACACACTTTGCAGGCTTCCATTAATTGCTCAAAAATATTTTCGTTATTCACGGCTTTTTGTCTTAACAAGGCAATATGTTCTTTTACTGCGGAAGCATTTGCTTTGTTTAAATTTTCAACCACCGTGATTTGATATTGTTTTTCTTTTTCGGTGGCTCTGATAACTTCTTGGGGCAATACAGTTGGCGAACCTTTGCTGCTTAAAAACGTGTTTACGCCAATAATCGGAAATTCACCATTGTGTTTTAAGGTTTCGTAATATAAGCTTTCTTCCTGAATTTTACTGCGTTGGTACATGGTTTCCATCGCACCTAAAACGCCACCGCGCTCTGTAATTCTGTCAAATTCGGCATAAATGGCTTCTTCCACCAAATCGGTCAATTCTTCAATAATAAAGGAACCCTGAATCGGATTTTCATTTTTGGTCAATCCCAATTCTTTGTTGATAATCAACTGAATGGCCATAGCTCGACGCACACTTTCTTCGGTTGGCGTTGTAATCGCTTCATCATAAGCGTTGGTGTGCAAACTGTTGCAATTGTCGTAAATAGCATACAAAGCCTGCAAGGTTGTGCGGATATCATTAAAGTCAATTTCCTGTGCATGCAAACTCCTTCCAGAAGTTTGAATATGATATTTCAGCATTTGCGCTCTTGCGTTGGCACCATATTTTTCTTTCATGGCTTTCGCCCAAATTTTACGGGCAACCCTTCCAATTACTGCATATTCCGGATCAACGCCGTTGGAAAAGAAGAAGGATAAATTTGGTCCAAATTCATTGATGTCCATACCTCTCGACAAATAGTATTCCACATAAGTAAATCCATTTGCCAAGGTAAATGCCAATTGCGAAATTGGATTGGCACCGGCTTCTGCAATATGATATCCGGAAATGGAAACCGAATAAAAATTGATAATGTTGTTGGTGATAAAATATTCCTGTACGTCACCCATCAAACGCAAAGCAAATTCTGTAGAAAAAATACAGGTATTTTGCGCCTGGTCTTCTTTTAAAATATCAGCTTGCACCGTTCCTCTAACTTTAGAAATGGTATCTGTTTTAATTTTTTTATAAATATCAAGCGGTAAAACTTCATCTCCGGTAACTCCCAATAAGCGTAAACCCAAACCGTTATTTCCTTCCGGCAATTCGCCTTGATATTGCGGACGCGCAACACCTTTTTTCTTATAAATGGCGTTTATTTTTTCTTCAGTTTCCTTTTCAAGTCCGTTTTTTGTGATGTATTTCTCACATTCCTGGTCTATCGCGGCATTCATAAAAAATGCCAGCATCATAGGTGCCGGACCGTTAATTGTCATAGAAACGGAAGTCATTGCATTGGTCAAATCGAACCCGGAATACAATTTTTTTGCATCGTCTAAGCAACAAACTGAAACGCCTGCATTTCCTATTTTTCCATAAATATCGGGACGAATATCGGGGTCATTTCCGTATAAAGTCACGGAATCAAATGCAGTGGACAAACGTTTTGCCGGAAGTCCTAAACTCACGTAATGAAAACGTCGGTTCGTTCGCTCCGGTCCGCCTTCGCCCGCAAACATTCTTGCAGGATCTTCGCCTGTTCTTTTGAATGGAAAAAGTCCTGCGGTATAAGGAAATTCACCAGGAACATTTTCTTCTAAAGTCCACAACAACAAATCGCCCCAAGCCTCGTATTTTGGAAGGGAAATTTTTGGAATTTGCGTGTGCGATAAAGATTCGCTGTGTGTTTTGATGCTTAATTCTTTTCCGCGAACATTAAAAGTAAAGACTTCATTTTTATAGGATTGTTTTTTGATTTCCCAATTTAAAATAATTTCCCAGTTGTACGGATTTAAATCCATTTTTACGCGGGCAAATTCCTTGAACAACAGCGATAAAAATAGTTTAGCGTCGTCATTCTGAACTTGTTTCAGAATGTGCTCCTCATTTATTCCAATTTTACTAAGATGAGGTTGATTGGTTTCATTCGAAATATTGGCAACAGAACAAATCGTTTTATAAATCCCAAACAACTTTTGTGCAACTTCTTTTTGTGTTTTTGCTTTTTTATTGTAAGACCTGTTATTTTCAGTGATTTCCGACAAATAACGCACGCGGTTTGGCGGAATAATATATTGCTTTTCGCTTATTTTATCAGAAATTTCAAAAGTGCTTTTAAAATGCGTGCCTGTTTTTTCGTTAATTTTTTTGATGAGAACCTGATACAATTCATTGGTTCCAGGATCGTTGAACTGGGAAGCGATAGAACCGTAAACCGGCATTGAATCTACGCTGTTATCCCACAAATTATGGTTGCGTTGGTATTGTTTTTTCACGTCACGCAAGGCATCCAAAGCACCGCGTTTGTCGAATTTATTCAGCGCAATAACATCGGCAAAATCGATCATATCAATTTTTTCCAATTGCGTTGCGGCCCCATATTCTGGCGTCATCACATATAAAGAAACATCGGAATGGTCTAAAATTTCGGTATCACTTTGCCCAATTCCCGAAGTTTCTAAAATCACCATATCAAAATTGGCAACTTTTAAAATGTCAACGGCAATGCTCACGTGTTTAGACAAGGCTAAATTGGATTGGCGTGTAGCCAGGGAACGCATATAAACACGTTCGTTTTTTATGGAGTTCATTCTAATCCGGTCGCCCAATAAAGCGCCGCCCGTTTTCCTTTTTGAAGGATCGACCGAAACAATGGCGATTGTTTTTTTGGGAAAATCTATTAAATACCTTCTCACCAATTCATCCACCAAAGACGATTTTCCTGAACCGCCGGTGCCTGTAATTCCCAAAACCGGCGTTTCCGATTTTTTTGCTGCTTTTTTAATTTCATTGATGAAATCGGTATGCTTATCTGAGAAATTTTCAGCGGCAGAAATGGCTATCGCCAATTGCATCGGATTTTTCCCCGCCAAATCGGCTGCTGAAAAATCAACAATTTCACCCGTTGGAAAATCGCATTTCTGTATCATATCATTTATCATTCCCTGCAAACCCATGCTTCTGCCATCATCAGGGGAATAAATTTGTGTAATACCGTACTCGGTCAATTCTTTAACTTCTTCCGGAAGAATTACACCACCGCCGCCACCAAATATTTTAATTTGCGGGGCGCCTTTTTCCTGAAGTAAATCGTACATATATTTAAAATATTCTATATGTCCGCCCTGATAGGAAGTCATTGCAATTGCATTCGCATCTTCTTCAATGGCACAATTAACCACTTCTGCCACGCTTCTGTCGTGTCCTAAGTGAATCACTTCAACGCCGGTAGCCTGAATAATTCTTCGCATAATATTAATCGCGGCATCGTGACCGTCAAAAAGACTAGCGGCTGTAACTATTCGAACTTTATTTTTTGGTTTATAAGGTGTAATTGTATCCATTTTATGTTTAATTGTATGCCGCAATTTACAAAAATTTATAAGTATTGTTTAATCGTCGGTTTTCGGGGTTTTATTTGTAAAATGTTTTTGATGATAAAAATCAAATACAAAATCAAAAAAGCAGCATAAAGCATAAAAAAAGAATAAAAAAGCTATAAATACTTCAAAAAAGCAAGGGTTTTTCTTGATTCTAAATAATTTAAATCCTGCTCATTTTTATAGGCTTCTTTTTCAAAACTGATGTTTTTATAGGCGAATTCGTGGTTTTTATACTGATAAATCCTAATGCAGTATTCTATAAAATACCAGACAAAAAAGAAAATCCAAAGCAATTCAATTTGCTGTTTTAAATGAATTTTTTCGTGGTTTAAAAACAGGGCATCGTTGATGCTTTTCTTATTTCTTAAGAAGATAAAAGGGAAAACCGTTAATCCGGAATAGTTCTTCGGAATGATGTATTTAAAAATGACAATCATATTAAAAATCAGGTTCAAAAATTAAACCAAATTACTTAAGATTTATAGGATATGATGAAAATTAAAATAGCTCGAATGCTTTTAAGTCATCTATGAAAAATGGCATGTTAAATAAACTTGAGCTTATTTAACATACCATTCTGTTTAAATTATAATCTTAAAATATTCTAAATCAATTATTTAATTTTTTGTTTTAATAGGATAAGGCGGCGTTTCTATCTTTTTAGGAGGATTGGCCTTCAACTGTTCTAAAACAACTTCGATGGCTTTTTCCAATTGCGGATCTTTTCCTTGAATAACTTCCGCAGGCCATTGTTCAACCTCAATATCTGGCGCTACACCTTCATTTTCTATACCAAATCCTTTTTCATCATAGAAAGCCAAATTTGGTGAGGTAACGATTCCGCCGTCAATAAACTCCGGATATCCTAAAATACCTACCAAACCTCCCCAGGTAGTTTTTCCGATAATGGTGCCCAAATCATTTTTTCTGAACAAATAAGGGAAGTAATCGCCTCCGGAACCGGCAGTTTCATCGATAAGCAAAACTTTTGGACCTTGTATGGAAGCGTTTGGCGCTTTCTGGTCTTTTCCATAACGATAACTCCAGTACGATTGCAGCGGACGTTTTAAAATATCGATATAATAATCGGCCAACTGGCCACCGCCATTAAAGCGTTCGTCAATAATTATTGCGGGTTTATTTGCCTGCGGAAAGAAATAGCGCTTAAAGTATTCATGACCCTGAGTGGTTGTATTTGGCACATAAACATAAGCGACTTGTCCATTGGTAGCTTCATTCACTTTTTTGATATTGCTTTCAACCCAATCCCTGTTGCGCAGGGACATTTCCGAAGCTATTGGCGTAACCGTAATTTTCCTTGAATTAGCCATATTAGGATTTGAAGAAACCGTTAGCACGGTTAACTTATCAGCTGTATTTTCAAAAAAGCTAAAGAAATTATCATTTGCCGTAACAGATTTACCATTAACTTCCAAAATGTAATCACCCACTTTAACATCTACCCCAGGTTCAGTAAGCGGCGATCGCAAATCTGGAGTCCAGTTCAGTCCGCCATAGATTTTTTTGATGCGATAGCGATTATTCATGACTTCATAATCTGCGCCTAAAAGTCCGCCAACAATATTTTTGGCTTTTTTCATGCTGTCGCCCGTACTGGAAAAACGGTGATGGCCTACAGACAATTCACTAAACATCCACTCCATAACCCGATAAAGATCACCTTTGCTAGATAAGTGAGGGAGAAAAGTTGCATATTTCTTTTTCATGGCGTTCCAATCTGCACCGTGCATGCCAGGATCATAGAAATAATCTCGGTTAACACGCCAAGCTTCATCAAAAATATTGGACCATTCTGCAAGAGGCTCAATTTTTACTTGTACGGCACCGGTATTCACAATTGCATCATCTTCCGGTTTTTTTCCGGTATCGGCAATTCCCCATTTATCTTTGATTTGGTAAAGCGTTTTGGTTCCTTTAGCAGCGATTATATAATCATCTGCGGGCATAATGGCCTCACCTTTTCTTTTTTTGAGGTCGTATTGATGAAGCATTGTTTTATCATCTTTTGCAGCTTGCTCCAAATAATAAAATTCTCCTTCTTTCGGTACTTGCAGATTTCTGTAATTACCTGACGGAATTGGAATTGAAACAATTCTGTTTGTGATACCTTCCCAATCAATGCTTAGCGGAGGAATATTTGTATCTTCCTTTTTTTCATCCTTTTTATCTGTTTTTTTATCTTCTTCTTTGCTTTTTTCAACAGTTTCCTCCACATCATTTTCCTTGGCAAAAGGCGATACCGTATTTTTTTGAAGTGTAATTAAATAAATGGAATTGCTTGCTGCCATATCCTGATTGGATAAATCAAACCAGTTAACTACGGGTCCGGCATCAGTTGAAGCAAACAAATATAAATACTTGCCACTTGGGTCAAAAACAGGATTGCTAACGTTTGTCAAACCATCTGAAACCGGATATGATTTATTTTCGGCTATCGAATATAAGTAAGCTTGTTCAAAATTGGTTTCTGTGATGATAGTGTAGGCAATCCAGTCAGAATCTGCAGACCAACTACCAAAAAGTTCACGGAATGCACCTGGCAGATAAACAGCATCGGTAGCAATCTTTGTAGATTTTCCACTGGCAATATCAACCAAATAAAAATTTCGGCCATTGTCTACAAAACATATTTTTTTGTTGTTTGGAGACCAATGAATGTTCGCATAAAATCCGGTGCTGTTCAAAGCTATTATTTTCGAAGTGCTTTCTCCGCTAGCGTTTTTTATATGCAGCGCATATTCTCCATTTTCATCAGAAAAATAGGCGATTTGTTTGCCGTCTGGTGACCATGAAGGATATTTCTCGTGTGTTCCGGTTGTATTCGTCAAGTTTAACGGGTCTCCTTTTTTAGCAGGAATCGTGATGATTTCTCCTCTAAAATCGACCACCATGCGAGCGCCGGAAGGAGAAATGTTTGCACTGCGGATATAATTATTTCCGGTTACAAATCTGGATCTGTGTTCCAATAAATCGGTGGCGATGCCAACTTTGATTCTTGAGGTATTTCCACTGGCAACATTAAAAAGATGCAGGTATCCAGCCTGTTCAAAAATAATTTCACCATCGGAAGCCGAAATTTTTATAATCGGAAAATCTTTAAAATCGGTTAGTTGATTGACTTCTTTTTTGTCCTGCGTATAACTAAAAAGGTTAAATTCTCCATTTCTGTCGCTTATGAAATAGACAGTTTTGCCAATCCAAACCGGTTGGGTATCGTTGCTGCCGCCCTTTGCTTTTGGGATTTCGGCCACGGCATGATTGCTGTTCTCGTAAATCCAAATCCTGCTCATTGTGCCTCCGCGATAATGCTTCCATTGTTTAAATCTGTCCGCTATTGGCGTGTATGCGATTTGATTGCCGTCCGGACTGTAAGAAGCCCAAAAAGCATTGGGAATGTCCAGCGTTGTTACTTTTCCGCTGGCAATTTCAATAGTAAATAGTTGCGCATATCTGTTGGTAAAGGTATTTCGTTGAGAATTAAACAAAACTTGCTGGCCATTTGGCGTAAATCCCCTAACCAAGTCATTATAAGGATGCCAGGTTAGCCGCTTAGGAACACCACCCGAAACAGGCACAATATACACATCTGTATTGCCGTCGTATTGCGCATTGAAAGCAATCATACTACCGTCTGGGGAAAAAACAGGATTCGATTCCACGCCATCATCCACCGTAAGTCGTCTTGGATTGGAACCATCTTTATTGGCAATCCAAAGGTCTTCGGCATAAATGAAGGCGATATTGGTTTTACTGATGGCCGGCTCGGAAAGCAAGCGGGTGTCTTTTGTGTCTATGGCCAACATTGGGCTATAAATCAACATAAATAAGAAGGATAGGCTAAAGAGCTTTAGGAAAGAGATTTTCATATGATAATATTATTATTTTTGATGAAGTACTAAACAAATATAAAGAATTTAATTTCACGAGATTTGAATTTCGGGAAAAAATCGCTGATGCAATTCTCTTAAATAATTGTAAATTTGTAACAGTTAAATAGCCTTAAAATGACATTTCAAGACCAGATAAAACAAGGAATTCCTTCCGAATTGCCTTCAAAAAAAACCTACGAAAAAGCAATAAATCACGCGCCAAAACGCATAGATATTTTGTCGAATGAAGAAAAAGAACTCGCAATCAGAAATGCATTGCGGTATTTTGACAAAAAACACCATCCTGTTTTAGCAAAGGAATTTGCTGAGGAATTAAAAGAATACGGGCGGATTTATATGTATCGTTTTCGACCTGATTATCAGTTTTATGCACGGCCAATAAATGAATATCCGGGAATCTCTGTTCAGGCAAAAGCCATTATGCATATGATTCAGAATAATTTGGATGAAGCCGTGGCGCAACATCCCCACGAATTGATAACCTACGGAGGCAATGGAGCAGTTTTTCAGAATTGGGCGCAATACTTATTGACGATGAAATACTTGTCGGAAATGAATAATGAACAAACGTTGATTATGTATTCCGGCCATCCGATGGGTTTGTTTCCTTCCAATACCAATGCGCCAAGAGTGGTGGTGACCAACGGAATGATGATTCCCAATTACAGCAAACAAAACGACTGGGAAAAATACAACGCTTTGGGCGTAACGCAATACGGACAAATGACCGCCGGCAGTTATATGTATATAGGCCCGCAAGGAATTGTGCACGGCACCACAATTACCGTGTTAAATGCAGGACGAAAAATTGCTAAAAATGGGGAATCTTTAGCGGGAAAATTATTTCTGACTTCCGGTTTGGGAGGAATGAGCGGCGCACAGCCAAAAGCTGGAAATATTGCCGGCTGTATTACGGTTTGTGCCGAAGTGAATCCGAAAATTACGGAAATCCGCTTGTCGCAAGGTTGGATAGATGAAAAAATTACCGATTTAAATGAATTGGCGGCAAGGGTAAAAATCGCCAAAGAAAACAAGGAAGTGGTTTCTATTGCTTTTTTAGGAAATATTGTGGAGGTTTGGGAAAAATTTGCAGAAGAAAATGTGTACGTAGATTTAGGTTCAGATCAAACTTCGCTGCACAATCCTTGGGCCGGCGGTTATTATCCGGCAGGAATTTCATTTGAGGAATCCAATATTATGATGGTGGAAAATCCAACATTGTTTAAAGAAAAAGTTCAGGAAAGTTTAAGAAGGCAAGTGGCAGCAATCAACAAACATACTGCAAAGGGAACTTATTTTTTCGATTATGGAAATGCGTTTTTACTGGAAGCAAGCAGGGCAGGAGCCGATGTGATGGCCAAAAACGGCATCGATTTTAAATATCCTTCCTATGTGCAGGATATTATGGGGCCGATGTGTTTTGATTATGGTTTCGGACCTTTTCGTTGGGTGTGCACAAGCGCAAATCCGGCCGATTTGGAAAAAACGGATGCTATTGCCTGTGAAGTTCTGGAAGCAATCAGAAAAAATTCACCAAAAGAAATTCAGCAGCAAATGACCGATAATATTCAGTGGATAAAAGGCGCTCAGGAAAATAAATTGGTGGTTGGTTCTCAGGCAAGAATTTTATACGCCGATGCGGAAGGACGCATGAAAATTGCTGAAGCCTTTAACAATGCCATAAAAAACGGAGAAATTTCGCAACCTGTTGTTTTGGGACGTGACCATCACGATGTTTCCGGAACAGATTCGCCTTACCGGGAAACTTCAAATATTTACGACGGCTCCAAATTTACGGCTGATATGGCCATTCAAAATGTAATTGGAGACAGTTTTCGCGGAGCAACTTGGGTGTCAATTCATAATGGCGGCGGAGTAGGCTGGGGAGAGGTTATCAATGGTGGATTTGGTATGGTTCTTGATGGTAGTTTAGAGGCCGAAAAGCGACTGAAAAGTATGCTTTTTTGGGACGTAAATAATGGTATTGCACGCAGAAATTGGGCGAGAAATGAAGGCGCTGTATTTGCCATAAAAAGAGCGATGGAAGTGGAGCCAAATTTAAAAGTGACATTGCCTAATTTAGTTGATGACGCAATCTTGAAAGATTTATTTTAATAATTAAAATTGTATACAAATGAAAGCCTTAAAATTACTTCCGCTAGCTTTAATTTTTTTAGTAACTTCTTGCAGTTCCATCAGAGTTACAACCGATTATGATACTTCAGCCGATTTTTCTAAGTATAAAACATTCGCTTTTTACAAAAAAGGGATTGACAAAGCTGAAATTTCCGATTTGGACAAACGAAGAATTCTAAAGGCCATTGAAAGTGAAATGCTGGCAAAAGGGTTTACAAAATCGGATGAGCCAGATTTGCTGGTTAATATTTTTGCAAAATCCACACAGAAGGTTGATGTATACAACAACAACTTTTATTACGGCTGGCATCCTTGGTATTACGGTCCAAATTTTGGAACACAGGTTTCCAAATACACCGAAGGTACTTTGTTTATCGATTTAATTGATGCGAACAAAAAAGAATTGGCGTGGCAAGGCATTGGAAGCGGGGCTTTGTCTGCCACCGGAAATGTTGCTCAAAAGGAAGAAAAAATCAAAGAATTTGTTGCTGAAATTATGGCACAATATCCTCCGGGAAAAGAAAAATAATAGAATTCTTCAATAGAATTAACCTACAAATTTAAAAACGTTCTGAAATTTCAGAACGTTTTTTTATGATCAGTTTTGGCGCATCGTGTCGGTTGCGTTCTCAATTAATTGTTTTAAAATGGCATTCACATTGCTTTTTTCGCCAAAATCTTCCAATGTTTTTTCAAATTGTTTTAATTTAAAATTGGATTGCTCATTTAAGTTTTGCATCATTAAAATTTGTCTCCAAACAGTAAAAAGTGATGCAATTAACTGATTGTTTTTTTCATAATTTTTATCCAGCTGATGCATAATACTTTTGGAATAACAACCAAACGCCAACGGCATCAAATTCAATCTTTCAAGCATTTGTTGCAATCCGTTTTTTAATTGCGGAAAAGTGCTGAAAGCCGCAATCCTATAATTAGTAGCTTCATTTATTTCTTTAGATGAAATTAAAAAAAATGAATGTGTAATTAAATTGGTGTAATCCAAATCCGACTCATAATAAATTTCTATGCCGAGATTCGTATTCAGGATGAGGACTTTTTCGTTGATGGTACGTTCCAAAAAATCTGACAATTCAGCAACATCTTTGCTTGAAATAAGCAATGATAATTTGTGCTTTTTGCTTGATATAAAAACAGATTTCAACAATGTGACCAACAATTTAAATGGTTATGAATTAATGATTTTGAAGCAATTTTAACCAATCTTCAATAAATTCAATCAAACAAATCTAAATAAAATCATTTAATAACATAAATCGATTGTTTCTATTTTAAACTAGAAAATACGATTAAAAGAAGTTTGGACTAATAATTGCCTCTACAATTTTAAATGTAATTCATTTTGGATTCCTTTGAAAAAAGAATGATAAGAATTAATTGATTATTTTTGCTGAATCTATGTTTGAAAAACCATTTCCTTCTGAAGAAGACTATTATATCAATGAAGAAGGCTACCGTGTGTTTACGGAAAAATATCATTTGAAAAGAGGGTATTGCTGTAAAAACGGTTGCAAACATTGTCCGTTTGGATATGACAAGAAAACAGACAGCATTAAGCGTTAAAATTCAGTATTAACAAAATAAAAAACAAAAAGATGTTAAAAAAAATACTTTTGGTGGTGGTTGTGTTTCAACTTTCTGCCTGTGCAGAATTACAGCAGGTGATTAATCAATTGCCAAATGGAGAAATTACGAATTTTCAAATTGCAGCAGGTTTAAAGGAAGCTTTGCAAAATGGAGTTTCAAATCAGGTTACAACTTTGGCCGTTCAGGATGGGTTCTTTAAAAATGAAATGGTTAAAATTTTATTGCCTGCAGAATTGCAAAAAGTGGATCGTACTTTAAGAGCTATGGGTTTGTCAAGCTTGGCTGATGAAGGATTAAGAGTGCTGAACAGGGCTGCGGAAGATGCGGTGGGAGAGGCCATTCCTATTTTTACTGATGCCATAACAGGTATGACAATTGTTGATGCGAAAAATATTTTAATGGGCGATAAAAATTCCGCTACAGTGTATTTGAAAACCGCTACTTCTACGGCATTATACCAAAAATTTAACCCAATTATCAACAATTCATTTAAAAAAGTAGGAGCAGATAAAATTTGGGCCGACTTAATCACAAAATACAATAATTTGCCTTTAACCGCCGATGTAAATCCCGATTTAACGGATTATGTAACCAATGAAGCCCTAAAAGGTGTTTTTACGATGGTTGAAATTGAAGAAAGAGGAATTAGGGCGAATTTGGCCAAACGTACTTCCGATTTATTGAAACGTGTTTTTGCGCTGCAAGACTAAATTTTAAAAATGGCTTTCCAGTTTTTTGTGCAAAGCTTTAAAATAATCAAAAGCCAAAAGCAATCTTGATCCGTGCCAGCCAAACATTTCGCCATCGGCAAAAACAGTGATAGAACGATTGGTGAAAGTAGAAATTTCAACCGCGTGTTCATCTTTAAACGGAAACGGTTCTGAAGACAAAATAATGACTTCAGGATCGCCTTCATAACGAATTTTATTAATTTCCACTTTTGGATAACGACTCATATTTTGGTAAATGTTTTCAAATTTATTGAGTTGTAGCATTTTGTTGATATATGTGTCGTTTCCCGCAACCATCCAAGGTTTTGCCCAAATAAAATAGGCNNGTTGGCGCAATTTTTTCAAGTTCAGGCAAAAAATCGTAGGTATTTTCTTCTTTATTACACAAAATAAAATCAGGATTTAATGCCTTAATTTTATCGAAATCAACTTTTTTTGTGCCGCCAACAATGGTTTTGGTCGATTTTAAATGGTAAGGATGCACACAAAATTTCGTAATTCCCACGAGTTCATTTTCCAAATTCAAATCGCAAAGCAATTCCGTTTGTGAAGGCACCAGTGAAATGATTCTTTTGGGTTGCGTTTTTAAAATAATTTCTCTGCCTAATTGATCTTTTATAATTTTCATTATTTATTTTCTCCAATTTTCACGTCTGATCGCATAAACTAATTCGTCTAACAATTCTCCATTCTTTATAAGAACTTTGTCAAACTTTCCTTCCAAAATAAAGTTGTTCTTCTCTAAAACTTTTTGTGAAGCAATATTTGTCCCAAATGGTATGGCAAATACTCGGTTAATGTCATAAGTAGTAAAAGCAAAATCAACCATTTGNNGGGAATTTGTCAGTCATATTTTTTGCAACATTCCAATTGTTTGCAAATTTGACCAAGCTGTCTAGGTCAGATATTTCCCAAGGTCTAATTATAAATTTTTTTTTACCCATTTACTTCTGATATGTTTTTTAAAATACCGGCTAACTATTTACTTAAAATTAATTCCATTTCCTGCTGCAATTTCAAAGCTTCCAATTGCGCGGATTTTGCGAAATCCAAGCCGTTGCTGGCGTAAATAATACTTCTCGCCGAATTCACCAGCAAGCCGCAATCTTTATTAAGTCCGTATTTACATACTTCCTGCAGGTTTCCGCCTTGAGCGCCAATCCCGGGAACCAATAAAAAATGATTGGGAACAATTTTTCTGATTTCCTCAAAGTAAGTGGGTTTTGTTGCGCCTACCACAAACATTAAATTTTCGGAATTTTTCCAGGTCAGTGCGGTTTTTATAACTTCTTTATATAGTTCATTTCCGTTAATTTTCAGCCCTTGAAAATCGAGTCCGCCTTTGTTGGAAGTCAATGCCAACAAGATGGTGGTTTTATCTTCAAAAGCCAAAAATGGTTCTACAGAATCGCTTCCCATATAAGGCGCCACAGTGACCGAATCAAAATTTAAATCTTCAAAAAACGCTTTTGCGTACATCGTTGAGGTATTGCCAATATCACCGCGTTTGGCATCGGCAATGGTAAAAATTTCAGGATAATTTACATTAAGATAATCGATGGTTTTTCCCAGCGCTGCCCAGCCTTTTAATCCGTAAGCTTCATAAAAAGCGGTATTTGGTTTGTAGGCGACGGCCAAATGATGCGTGGCATCAATGATTTGTTTGTTAAATTCAAAAATAGAATCTTCTTCTGCCAATAAGTGTGTTGGAATTTTATCCAAATCAACATCTAATCCAATGCATAGAAATGATTTTTTTTGATGAATTTGCGCAATAAGTGCCTGTATGTTCATAGGTTCAAATAAAGAATTTAACAAAAGTAGTAATTTTAATACTTTAAGTTATCTTTGTTTACCAAATAAAGCACCTTGTTTAGTTATATTTTAAATAAAATATTTTATGGATTTCTTACGCTGTTTGGCGTAATTACCGTTATTTTTTTTCTTTTTAATGTGTTGCCAGGCGATCCTGCACGAATGATGTTAGACCAACGAGAAGACAGTGAGCAGCTTCAAAATATTCGTGTCAAATACGGATTTGACAAACCCTTAACAACCCAATATTTTTATTATTTGAACGATTTATCGCCTATTTCAATACATAGCGCTGATTTAACAAATTATACCTATTTGTCTGCTGAAAAATATTCCTTTACAAAACTGTTTTCAGCAGGTGAAAAAATTGTTGTCATAAAATTTCCTTATCTGCGGAAATCGTTTCAAAAGAACGATAAAAATGTTACAGAAGTGATTGCGGAAACCTTGCCAAATACCGCGGTTTTAGCAGTTTCGGCCATAGTGATTGCCATTATCACAGGCATTTTTTTCGGAATTCTTTCGGCCTTGTATAAAGACACTTTTTTCGACCGGATTATTTCAATTTTGAGCACCTTGGGAATGAGCGTTCCATCCTTTTTTGCAGCCATTTTATTTGCCTGGTTTTTTGGATTTGTTTTGCACAATTACACCAATTTAAATATGACTGGCAGTTTGTATGAAGTGGACGATTTTGGCGAAAACACTTACATTCAATGGAAAAACTTATTGTTGCCGGCAATTGTTTTGGGAATCAGACCTTTGGCAGTGGTTATTCAGCTGATGCGAAATTCTTTGCTTGAAGTTTTAAGCCAGGATTATATAAGAACCGCAAGGGCAAAAGGACTTTCAACCTATAAAATTATAAAAACACACGCGTTAAAAAACTCATTAAATCCTGTCGTTACAGCGGTTTCAGGATGGTTTGCCTCAATGTTGGCGGGCGCCGTTTTTGTGGAATATATTTTTAACTGGAACGGATTGGGAAAAGAAATTGTGAATGCATTAAATACGTTGGATTTACCCATTATTATGGGAAGCGTCTTGGTAATTGCCACCATGTTTATCATTATCAATATTTTGGTGGATATCAGTTACGGATTGCTGGATCCAAAAATAAGGTTGAAATAAATCAGCAACACGAAAACGAATTCGTACAATAGTGAATTGAATTTTTTTAAGGAATTTAATAATGATTAATTTTGTCAAATTAAGGAATAAAAAAACAAAAATATGAGAGCAAAAATAGTAGCTGGAAACTGGAAAATGAACAATGATTTGGATGCATCTAAATCATTGGTAAAAAAAATAGCAAAAAGTATCAAAAAACAATCACTTGAAAATACAAGAGTCATTGTTGCGCCAACCTTTGTGAACCTTCAAAAAGTGGCAAGTAAAGCCAAAGGAACAAAAGTGGAAGTGGCAGCCCAAAATATGCATTTTGAAAAAAACGGTGCTTTTACTGGTGAAATTTCTGCATCAATGTTGAAATCGGTCGGCGTGCATATTGTGATTTTGGGACATTCAGAAAGAAGAGAATATTTTGGTGAAACAGATGCATTATTGGCTAAAAAAGTGGATGCTGCCCTAGCAAATAAAATGGAAATCATTTTTTGTTTTGGAGAAGTTTTGGCCGACAGAAAAGCGGGAAATCATTTTAAAGTGGTTGAAAGTCAAATAAAAAACGGCTTATTTCATTTAGAAGCAAATGCCTGGAAAAATATAATTTTAGCGTATGAGCCAGTTTGGGCCATCGGAACCGGCGAAACTGCTTCTCCTGAACAAGCACAGGAAATGCATGCTTTTATCAGAAAAATTGTTGCTGATAAATATGGAGAAAATGTGGCTGCTAAGGTTTCAATATTATACGGCGGAAGCGTAAAACCATCCAACGCACAGGAAATTTTCTCAAAACCCGATGTTGATGGTGGTTTAATTGGCGGTGCAGCATTGAATATTGAAGACTTTAAAGCAATAATTGACGCAATTTAATGGATAATATTTATATATCGTATACCTTTAAAGTAAGTCCTAAAGAACCGGCAACTGAAATTTTAATCGCTGAATTAGGCGAAGTGGGTTTTGAAAGTTTTGTTGAAAATGAAGAGGGAGTTGAAGCTTTCATCCAGAAAACCGATTGGAATTCGCAGGTTTTAGATGATATTTATGTGTTGAATTCGAAAGAATTTGAGATTTCTTATGAAATGCAGGAGATTGAACAAACGAACTGGAATATTGAATGGGAGAAAAATTTTAATCCGATTCAGGTTGATGGTTTGGTGAGTATCAGGGCGCCGTTTCACGAAAATCCGAACTTGAAATATGATATTGTGATTGAGCCAAAAATGAGTTTTGGCACCGGGCATCACGAAACTACGCATATGATGGTTCAGCATTTGTTGGACTTGGATGTTGACGATAAAAAAGTGCTGGATATGGGTTGCGGAACCGGGATTTTGGCAATATTTGCTGAAATGAAAGGCGCAAAACCTATTGATGCTATTGATATTGACAATTGGTGTTATCAAAATTCTTTGGAAAATGTGGAACGCAATAACTGCAAACACATTGCTGTTTATGAAGGCAATGCTTCGTTGTTGAAAAACAAAAAATATGAGGTGATTATTGCCAACATCAACAGAAATATTTTATTGAATGATATGCATATTTACATAGATTGTTTGGATGAGAATGGCGTAATTTTGTTAAGTGGTTTTTATAAAGAAGACATTCCGGTTATTGATGCAGAAGTTTCAAAATATGGATTGAAACTGGATAAACAAATTGAACGCAATAATTGGGTTTCTTTGAAGTATGTAAAATAATCATTAATTTTGCAGTATGAGCACAAAAAGAAAAATTCAGGAGGATGTAGATGTTGTTGAAAAAGAAGTCAATTTGCACGAAATTATTTTGTTTAATGATGATGTAAACACTTTTGATTTTGTGATTGATTCCTTAATTGAAATTTGTGACCATACAGCTGAACAAGCTGAACAATGTGCCTTGTTGGTGCATTTTAAAGGAAAATGCGCCGTAAAAACTGGGGAATATGATGAATTAAAACCACGTTGCACGCAACTTTTAACCAGAGGCTTATCGGCTGAAATTATATAAACACTTCAGCTTAAAGAAGAAAATAAACTAAAAAATCCCGAAAACATTCGGGATTTTTTAATTTAAACAATTTCTTATAAAGGAATATTTCCGTGTT
This sequence comes from Lutibacter sp., assembly GCA_003516285.1. Lineage (GTDB taxonomy): Bacteria > Bacteroidota > Bacteroidia > Flavobacteriales > Flavobacteriaceae > Lutibacter. The sequence continues at coordinate 32,856 of DPCK01000076.1, forward strand.
TTCTGTTTGGCTTAACCACTTCTTTTCCTTCAAGCATTTGGAAGGCTTTTATTAATTTTCTTCTGGTATCTTTCGGATAAATGACTTCATCAACAAATCCGCGTCTTGCCGCTCTGTATGGATCCGCAAATTTGTAGGCATATTCCGCTTCTCTTTCTTTCCATTTGGCTTCAGGATCTTCAGCAGCCATAATTTCATTTTTAAATATAATTTCCGCTGCGCCTTTTGCACCCATTACCGCAATTTCAGCAGTTGGCCACGCATAATTCATATCAGCGCCAATATGTTTGGAGTTCATCACATCATAAGCGCCACCGTAGGCTTTTCGAGTAATTACGGTAATTCTTGGCACGGTTGCTTCACTTAAAGCATACAATAATTTTGCGCCATTTTTTATGATGCCGTTCCACTCCTGGTCCGTTCCTGGTAAAAATCCNNTCCAAACAACCCGCTAAAACCATAGGCTGATTGGCAACAATACCAATGCTTCTTCCGGCAATACGGGCAAAGCCCACAATGATATTTTCCGCAAAATCTTTATGAATTTCGAAAAATGAATCTTCATCTATAATCCCCGAAATCACGTGGCGCATATCATAAGGTTTGTGCGGATTTTCCGGAATGATGTTTTCAAGCGTCAGCCTAATTTCGTCCTGCAATTCAAAAGGTAATTTTTTGGTGGTTTCCTTGTTGTTTTGAGGCATATAACTCAACAATGTTTTTACATCCTCCAAACATTGAATGTCATTTGCTGAAGTGATATGCGCAACCCCCGATTTTATGGAATGCGCACTGGCGCCACCAAGTTCTTCGGCCGTTACAGATTCGTTGGTCACGGTTTTTACCACATTCGGACCGGTAACAAACATATAACTGGTATTTTCAACCATTAATGTAAAATCGGTCATTGCCGGAGAATAAACGGCGCCGCCGGCACAAGGTCCCATAATTGCCGAAAGCTGCGGCACAACGCCCGAAGCCTGAACATTTCTGAAAAATATATCGGCATAGCCGCCCAAAGATCTCACGCCTTCCTGGATTCTTGCACCGCCAGAGTCGTTCAAACCAATAATTGGCGCGCCAACTTTCACGGCCTGATCCATAATTTTACATATTTTTTCGGCGTGGGTTTCAGACAAAGCACCACCAAAAACCGTAAAATCTTGTGCAAATACATAAACAAGTCTNNGTTGATCTGTGTGTTACAAGCAAACCCATTTCTTCAAAAGATCCTTCATCCAATAAATATTGGACGCGTTCTCTTGCAGTTAATTTTTTCTTGGCGTGTTGTTTTTCTATACGAATTTCACCGCCTCCCAAATGTGCCAGCGCAATTTTTTCTGCTAAATTTTCATTCTTTGAATTCATACTATATCTTATGATTAATTGGAAATGGGAATTCTTAATTTTTTTTGATCTTCTAAATACAATGATAAACCTACCAAAGCGGCGATTTTAGCTTCTTCATCCAATCCTTTTTGCAATAGTTTTGGCGTGTAATAATTTTTGACAAAGTGCGTATCAAATTTACCGGTTCTAAAAGCTTCGTGTTCGCAAACAAATTTTCCGAAAGGCAAGGTGGTAAAAACGCCTTCAATTTTATAATTTATAATGGCGTCGATCATTAATTGGATGGCTTCTTCACGCGTTTTCCCGTAGGTAATTAATTTTGAGAGCATTGGATCATAATAAATAGGAATGTCCATTCCTTCTTCAAATCCATTATCCACCCTTATTCCATCACCAACCGGAATTTTATAGGTGCTTAAATGTCCGACGCTTGGCAAAAAGTTGTTCATCGGGTCTTCAGCATAAACGCGCAATTCCAAAGCGTGACCGTTAATTTTTAAATCTTCTTGTTTGAATGGAATGGCTTCACCACGCGCAATTTTAATTTGCAACTCCACCAAATCAACGCCTGTAATTAATTCAGTTACCGGATGTTCAACCTGCAAACGTGTATTCATTTCCAGAAAATAGAAATTTAAATGCTCATCCACTAAAAACTCAACGGTACCAGCACCTAAATAATCGCAGGATTTCGCCACTTTAATGGCTGCATCGCCCATTTTTTGTCTTAATTCTGGCGTTAGAATTGAAGAAGGCGCTTCTTCAATCACTTTTTGATGGCGTCTTTGGATGCTGCATTCTCTTTCAAAAAAGTGTAAAATATTTCCGTGGCTGTCTGCCAAAACCTGAATTTCAATATGTCTTGGAGACGTAATATATTTCTCTATAAATACAGAGCCGTCACCAAATGCTGAGGTTGCTTCGCTAATGGCACGATTCATTTGTTCTTCTACTTCATCTTCATTTTCAACAATGCGCATTCCTTTGCCGCCACCGCCAGCAGAAGCTTTAATAAGAATTGGAAAACCGATCTCTCTTGCAATATTTGCAGCTTCTTTTGGGTCGGTTACCGCCCTGTCAATTCCCGGAACCATAGGGATATTGTAATTTTTGACAGCATCTTTTGCGGCCAATTTACTGCCCATCATTCTCATAGCACCTGATTTTGGACCAATAAATATGATGTTGTTTTGTTCCACTTTTTCAGCAAAATCGGCATTTTCGCTTAAAAACCCATAACCAGGATGAATGGCATCTACCTGTAATTTTTTTGCCGCGTCAATAATTTTTTCGATGGAAAGATAGGATTTATTGGAAGGGGCTTCCCCAATACAAATAGCTTCATCGCCAAACCGTACGTGAGGCGCATTTCTGTCAGCTTCAGAAAAAACTGCCACGGTTTTAATTCCCATTTTACGCGCGGTTTTCATCACCCTAATGGCGATTTCACCTCTGTTGGCCACCAATATTTTTTTCATTTTTTAAATTGTTTGGATCGTTTAAATAATTAATTGGTATGTTGTGGTTTATGCCATTTCTATAAGGAGGGCTCCTTTATCGACAGTTTCCCCACTTTTGGCATAAATTGATTTGATAACACCCGTTTTTGGCGCACTGATGGCATTTTCCATTTTCATCGCTTCTAAAATTAATAAGGTATCACCTTCTTTAACTTCCTGATTTTCTTCAACATTGACGCTTAAAATAATACCGGGCATTGGCGCCTTAATGCTGTTTGCTTTAATGGAAGAACCAATGGTAAATCCCATTTCTTTAATAAGCTGGTCTATTTCATTGGAGATTTTAACCGTATAGTTGTTTGCATTGACGTTTATCATGTATTCTCGATTGTTAAAATCTGATTTTTCAAGTTTAACGGCAAAAGATTTGTTCTTTTCGATGATATGAAATAATACTGCTGAACGCTTTAGCAAATCTATTTTTTCTATGTCGGAATTTTTAAATTCAAATTCGTGCGAGTCATTTACTTTTATTTTCAAGGCTTTGCATTTTTGGTTAAAATTATTTTTGAAAAAATGAGGTTATTAATGATATAAAGATATTCAATTTCCTGACAAAATAATTGAGATTTTAATCACTATTGCAAGAAATGTGGTTTTCACTTTTATAGAGGCCTTAAATTCATAATATTATAAAAATGTGGTTTTAATAATGTAAAAGGGATAAAAGTTTAAAATGAAGTAATTTTAGCTGGGCATTGTTAAATTGAAAAAAGACTGCCTTTTCAGGCAGTCCCTTCTTTTTTTACTACTAACTAAAAAAATCAAAAACATTACTTAAACAAAGTAGGTAATGAATCTATGAAGTAAAAGTAATTTTTAAACATTGAAAATTCAATGACATTTGTCACATATTTGAAAAATAGTGGAATTATTTTTAAGCAATTTGATTAAGCTATTTTTTAAAATTAAGCAATGTATCAAAATAAAGTAGCAGAAGGAAGGAGTTTGAAAAGTGGACATAAACTTGATAAATACTCATCAAATCTTAAAATTGAATATTAGTAAAATACTATTAATTCATAAAAATCGGGCAAATTGTGGGCAAATGATAAAGTAAAAAAGGCTCTCAATTTCTTGAAAGCCTTGTTATCATTAGTGACCTCGAATGGATTCAAACCAATTTGATAAACACTTTATTTAATTGGCTTCCCAGACTCCTTGTTATTTTTGTTGACCGATTTGTTGACCTAACCTTTGATTTGTTTTGATTAGATTTGACTTTCTGTCTAATTGTAAAATTACTAATTTTAAATCATTAAATTGGATTAAAATCAATCAAATTCTATGATACTTTTTGTAAATACTCATTTACAACATTTATGTTGATCCCTGAATATTCTGAGAATTCCTCTGAAGTTACAAATTGATGGGAATCTTTGCCAAAGTGGGTTCTGATTTCATGTAAAAGTCTGCGCCCGGAGCGTTCGCTTCTTCCAGTGATACACTGAACGTCTTTTGGAAATATGCAAGTTCTAAATATTTTCATTTTGATACTCTATCTATGCTTTATCTATGCCTTATCTATGGCTTATCTATGTTGCCTGACTCGTCCTAAAATAACTATACTGGTTATTAAATAAATCCTATTATAGTTATACAAATTATCTATGTTGCCAATTCGGACAAAAAAGTCTATATCGGACAAAATGACCACCTGATTTTTATTTTCTTCATAAAGATAAGTTCATTTGTTGAGAATTAAAAATTTATTCGATTATGGCTAGACAAACTGGTATTATTAAATTGAAAGGAACTATCGGGGATATTTCCTTTTACAAAACTTCGGATGGACATCTTGCCCGCGAAAAAGGAGGCATTGACAAATCCAGAATGAAAAACGATCCTGCGTTTCAAAGAACACGTGAAAACGGATCCGAATTTGGAAGGGCCGGAAAAGGCGGAAAATTGGTGCGAAGCGCCATCAGAATTCTTTTGCTGAATGCAAAAGACAAAAGAGTGGTAAGCAGACTGACCACCGATCTTTTAAAGGTCGTGAAAACGGATGCCATCAATGAGCGCGGAATGCGCACCATTGAGGATGGCTCAATGGGGCTGATTAGCGGCTTTGATTTCAATACCAATGGGAAATTGGGATCTACTTTGTTTGCCGCTTACAGCAACGATTTCAATCGTATAACTGGCGATGCAACGGTGAACATTCCTTCTTTTTCTCCATCGGTAAGGATTGCGGCTCCGGCAGGAACCACGCATTTCAAAATTGTGACTGGTGCCTCAGAATTGGATTTCGCAAACGAAACCTCCACTTTTGAAAATGATGAAACTGCAATTTTGCCTTATGATAGCGCAGAAACCGGTATTGTTGATTTTGTTTCGGCACTTACTCCAAACTCTGTGCTTCCTGTGATCCAGGTGTTGGGGGTTGAGTTTTATCAGGAAGTGAACGGGCAAATGTATCCGTTGAAAAATGGCGCTTACAATGCCTTGGCAGTTGTTTATGTAGACACGATATAGTTGTGGAACTGCATTTACACAGAACCTATTTTAAGGAGGGTGCCAACGGCGCCCTCTTTAATAATAATGTTTTTTTGGGTTTTGCCATAGAACTTCCCTGGTTGGAAAACCAGAAAATGAAGTCCTGCATTCCCGAAGGTGTTTACACCCTTAAAGCACGTTATTCCGAAAAGTTTAACCATCATTTGATTTTGGAAAATGTGCCGGGAAGAAACCTGATTTTAATCCATCCGGCCAATGATGCCAAAAAGGAACTTTTGGGCTGCATTGCTCCGGTTACTTTTTTATCGGGGATCGGAAAAGGGACGGCCTCAAAACCAATATTGCAAAAATTAGTGTCGTTGTGCTATCAGGCCTTTGACCGAAAAGAAATTGTCACATTAACCATAAAATCTTAACCAATGAAAATTATAGATCGATATAAAAAACCCACGCCAACGTTTTTTAAAAAACTTAGAAATATTGGCATTGCTTTGGCAGCCACCGGAGGCGCTATTTTAGCGGCTCCCATTTCCTTGCCTGCGCTTGTGATCACCATCGCCAGTTATTTGGCCGTTGCCGGAACTGTGGTGACAACCGTAAGCCAGGCCGTAGTGTCGGACAATGAAAATGAAACTGAAAAATGATTTTCAATGATATTCAAATAAGGTCGGGTGTTGTTGGGGGAACTTTGTTTTCAACAGCTTTGAATATCAGTCCGCACGATTTGCTGTTTACCGCAATTATGGCTGTGGTTGGCGCTGTGGTAAGTTTTTTTGTTTCCTATATTTTGAGGAAATTGTTTTCGGATTCTGATGATTCTAAAAAGAAATAAAAAAATGCCTAGCTATTTTTAGCCAGGCATTTTTTTGTTTCTATAGTAAGGATTTTTTAACGTTTTGGCGCTAGGCGAATAATCGGATTTCGAAGCACAAAACTGTCTGCTAGCACTGAACTTGATACGAAGAATAAAACTTCTTTTAAGCACTGAACCCGCTTTTTTGACAAACGCCTGTTATGCTGTTGCCCGATTTTACTTTCTGCTATGTCCTTGTTTTGTTTTGTCAATTTGTTATTTGAATTTTTGAGTGTCCATTGCCACTTGGAACAACTTCTATGTGTGTTGAAATTCGTTCTTTAATTGCTGTCAAATGAGAAATTATACCAATTATTTTTCCTTCGCTTTGTAAATTTGATAAAGCATTTAGTGCTACATCAAGGTAGTCCGAATCAAGTGTCCCAAAACCTTCGTCAATAAACATTGTGTCAATACGCATATTTTTACTTGCCATATTTGCCAAACCAAGTGCAAGGGAAAGAGACACGATAAATTTTTCGCCACCTGAAAGGTTTTGAGCAGTTCGTTCTTCGCTGTTTTGGAATTTGTCAATAACTGATAACTCAAAAGGATTTGAAGTGTCGCCTGTTCGTTTGAGAATATAGCGGTCGGACATTTTTTGTAGTTGTTTATTTGACAAACCTATTAAATGCTCAAAAGTCAATGCTTGTGCAAAATTTCGATATTTTTTACCGTCTCCAGAGCCAATCAATTCGTTTAAGTTTCCCCACTTGCGACAAACTGCTTGTTGTTTTTCTTTTTCTTTTAGTTTATTTCCGCTATTTTTCAAATTTTCGGCATTAGACTTTAGCGTTTGATTGTTCGCTCCAATTTTTTGCGAAAAATCATCTGATATTATTTTCTTTTCGTTAAATCCCTCCAGAAGTTCTTCAATAGTTTTTTCTGTAATTTTTTGTTCTTGTGTTTTTAAAAACTCTTTTTCTTTTTCTTTAACAATTGCCTTATTATTTTGGAGTTCGACATTTACAACGTTCATTTCTTTTTCGGAATTTGATTTTGTGGCTTCGGTAACTTCAAGCAATTTTTTTAAACGGTTTTCTTCATCTTCAACTGATTTATCAGCGAATATTTCTTTACGCTCGTCTGATAATTTTTGCTTGTCAGTTTTGATGTCTTGTTTGTCTTTTTGTTTTTCCTTAAACGAATTTGTTAGACTCTCTAATTCTTTGTTATTTAAAGCAATTTTGCCTTTTAGAGTTGTAGTTTGGCTTGTTAATTCATCTGCTTGCTTTTTATTGTTGTTCCAAGCGTCAAGGCATTTTTTCAATGCTTCAATGTTTTCAACAGCATAATTTTTAAGTTTTTTCAAAAATGTTGCATTCTCTTTTTTGTATTTTTCTTGAGAGATGGTTCCTAATTTTTGTTTTTCCACAAATTCTCGGTCGGCTAACTTTTGAGCAGTTTCAGTTCCATCTTTTGCTTTTTCTGCTTTTTGCTTTTCTTCTTGCAACGCAGGAATTTCATTGTCTCGAAGATTTACAAGTTGTTTTTCGCGATTGCTCGCTTGTTCTATTAAGGTGCTAACTTCTCTAAGTTCATCTCTCTTTTTTGTCAAAAATTCATTAAGCCTTTCAATTTTATTTTCTCCTATCGGAGTTGAAAAATCAGTGCTTATATTTCTTATTTCAGACAATATTTCCTTTTGTTTTACTGAATTATCCGATAAAGTTTTTTCTTCTTTTACTTTATTTTTTAAAGCATTGTCTTTGTCCGAAACTAATTTTGTAAGTTTTTGTTCATCCTGTTGAATAGCGCTTGTAGTTTCCTGATATTGTTTTTTTAAGACAGCTAATTTCTTTTCTTTTTCCCCAATTTGTGGAATATTTCCAATAGCAAAAGGGTGTTCCAATGAACCGCAAAGCGGACATTCTTCTCCATCTTTTAGGTTTTGACGGTGTTCATCTAAACTTTGAATTGTCTTCGTTAGTTTTATGTTCTCATCAAGTAGATTGATTTGGCTTTCAAGATTGGGGATTGTTTTTTTATCTTTTTCAATCTTTTTTGAAAGTTCTTTATCAGACTTCTCAAATTGCTTTATTTTTTCGTCAAAATCTTCAATTTCTTTTTGACAAGTAGAAATTGCGTTTTCAACATCAATTATATTTTTTATTTGTATACCAAAATTTGAGATATTCTCTTTTTCTGATTGAAGTTTAGATAGTTCTTTTCCTCCTAAAATTTCTGCTAATTCCGATTTCTTGGTTTCTAGTTCTTTTGCTTTTGCAGTTAAGTTTTTGTCTTTCTCGTTAAAATCGTTAGTTGCTTTTTCTGCATCAGATTTTTTTAACTCTAAATCTTTTTGCAATTCAGTAACTTTAGCGTTTAATGTTTCAATTTCTCTTATAGAATTAACTAATAACTGATTTTCCCTTTCAATTGCAGAGTAATTTGAAACAAGTTCTTTGTATTTATTATTCTCAATTGCCCAATTTTGTTTTTCAATTAACGATTTTTGAGCTTTTTCTAAATCAGCCTTTTGATTTTCCAAACTTTTAGATAACTCATTTTTGCTTTTCTCCAATTCGGGAATTGCTTTTAGAATTGGTTGCAATAATTTTTCTTTCTCTGAAATTTTCGTGTCAAATTCTCTAACTTTCTTAAAAATTGGCTCTTGTTTTTTCTGTTCCTCTTTTGATGTTTTTAAAGCGTTTTCTGATTTTTCAAAAGTTTCCTTTGCTGTTTTTATCTGTTCTTCCAACTCAGGTAACTTTTGTTTTGCTTCAGTAATTTGTTTTTGTAAATTCCCTAAATCAGAAATCCATTTTTTAGCTGTTTCTAACTTTTGTAACTCCTCATCAACTTGTTTTTTATCTTTTTCAAGAGCAGTAATTTCACCAGTTAAGCTTTTAATTTCTTCTTCCGAAAGAATTTTTATTGCTTCAAGTTCCACTAAAACTTTGTCTAATTTTTCTTTTTCCGTTCTGTTTCGCTCAAAAACCTTTTTAGAAATTTCAGCATAAATTTCTGTGCCTGTAATTTGTTCCAAAAGTTCACCTTTATTATTTTTATCAGCTTGCAAAAAGGCTGCAAAGCTACCTTGTGCAAGCATTATCACTTTTGTAAATTGCTCAAATGTAAGCCCAATAATTGCAACGATTTTTGTATCACAAGACCGCACTTGGTCCGCAATAATCTTGTCGTTAAAGTCTGCAATTATCCGATTTACGGGTTTTAGATTTCCATTTCGATTCAGTTCTTGTTTCCAGGATGATTTCCATTTTTTTCCAGCTGATTCAAAAATAATTTCCGAATAGCAATCTTTTTCGCCTCTTGTCATTACAGCATTTTCGCTACCTGTAATTTCTACTCGTGGTGTTTTTCCATAAAATGCCAATGAAATGGCATCAAGAATGGAACTTTTTCCTGCACCTGTCTTTCCTGTGATAGCAAAAAGTCCATCGTTTGTAAAAATTGGATTTGTAAAATCAATTTCATTTTCGCCTGATAGCGAATTTATATTTTTGAATTTAAGGTTTAAAATCTTCATAAGTCACTAATCTTCTATATTTAAACCGACAACAATTTCTTTATATGATACTTTCAGTTCGTTTTTTTGTTCTTCTAAAATACTATTTTTATCAAGTAGTTTGTCAAAAACATCAAAGGCATTGAGTTCGTCAAGCGAATCTGACGTGTCGATTGTTGTGAGAACTTCATTTAGGTGTTGGCGATTTTGCTGTTTTAAAATTTCAATTTTAGAATCGGCGGTTTGTTCAATAACCCACGCAGAAAAGTCTGGAAAAATTTCATCGCCTTTATATATAATTTCTACCCAAACAGACGAATTTGTTTTCTTCAATTCTTTCAAACGATTTGCAATAAATATTTTATCGCCAACAACAGATTCTAATTTTTGGAAAACTGGAATTTCAATTGTTTGAATATTTTTTTCATAATCAAAGTTAATGACGTAAACACATTTTGTCTGTCCAGCTTCGCCAAATCCCATTGGAATAGGGGAACCACAATAGCGAATATGTTCTTTGATTTTAGACGGAATGTGATAGTGTCCAAGTGCAACGTAATCAAACGAGTCAGGAAAAATGTCACTGCCAATCGCTTCAATATTTCCAATATATGTTTCACGAACACCGTCGTCTTCGTTTCTCTGTCCGCCTGCGACAGATAAATGTCCTGTTGCTACAATTGGAATGTTTTTTCCTAATTCTTTTCGTTTGTTTTCTGCTAATTCGGCAATTTCCCCGTAGTGCTTTTTTATATTTTCATTAATTCGCTTTGAACGGTCGGAATAATTTTCGCCTTCAGCAAAGCGACTAATATCTCGTTCTCGTAAAAAAGGAACGCCACAAACAATAACAAGTGGATTTTCTTTACTATCCTTAATAATAACAATTTCATCTTCAATATTTTCACTCGCATTGCCAATTACAGAAACATTTAGCGCTGCTAAAATGTCTTTGGGTGCATTAAGAAAACTTGCTGAATCGTGATTACCACCAACCACAATTACATTTTCGCAACCTGCAGTTCTTACTTTTATCAGAAAGTCGTAATACATTTTTTGAGAAGTGCTGCTCGGTGATGCGGTGTCAAATATGTCACCTGCAATGAGCACTAAGTCAATAGAATTTTCTTTTATTGTTTTTAGCAACCATTCTAAAAATGCAGTATGTTCTTCTTGTCGTTCTTTCTTAGAATAAAGTGTCCTGCCTAAATGCCAATCAGAAGTATGTAATATTTTCATTGTTTCTGTTCTGGTTTGATTTGTTTCATTATTGCTCTTTTATCAAACGTGCAATTGTTGACTGGTGTCGCACAACGTTTTGGCGCTTGGCGAAGAAGCGGATTTCGAAGCACTAAACTGTCTGCCAGTACTGAACTTGATACGAAGCACAAAGCCTCATTCAACCATTGAACCCGCTTTTTTGCCAAACGCCTGTTATGCCCTCGTGCTTCTCTTTCGGTTGTCATTTGTTCTAATTATTAACAGCTTTAATTGTCGAAATAAACAATGATGGTCTCCAGTTATGTATAAGTATTAGCATTGCTTTTGCTCTACTAATTCCTACATACAAAAGGGTTCTCCCATTTTCTAAATTTTCGTCAGTTAAGGGTTCGTAATCCCATGTATTTCCGATTCTTCTTTGCCAAGGTATTCGATTTTCACTAACTCCATTAAGTATGACGATGTCATATTCTAAACCTTTTGCCTGATGAATAGTGTTGACTGTTATACCATTAATTCCTGACACTGTTTTAAAATATTTTTCCAAAGTCCAAGCTTTTGCTTCTTCTGTATTTATATTATTTACAATTTCTTGAATATCTGAATTGTCAATTCTAAATACTTCTTCAAACATGGATTTTAAAAGATTCAGTCCTTCTAAAAGTGTCCTTTCAAAGTTAAGTTCTTTAAATTTTGTAATTAATGAGTTCACAGAATAGGTCAACTCTTTTTCGGTCAATAAAATATTATTTTCTAATGCGTGAAATTCAACATTTCGTCTTATTACCCTCAAATTTCTAATTGTTGGTGCAAATGTAAATTTGCTCAAACATCGAATCAATGCAAAAGTAGATGAGTTCATACTTCTGTGAGGCAAAGCTCCTAAACCGACTACATGATATTTTTGGCGAAGTGAGCGACTTATAAAAAAAGCATCACGCCAACTGATCGTCAAAATTGCAATCTCTGACAAAGAGGCATTACATTTTTCGATAAGTTGTGTGATAGAGTTCTCAATATAGCCATTTAGGGCATTGTTTGCGACTTCACTAATAATTATTTTATAATCCTCATTCTTATACTTCGATTCATTTTCTAATTTTGGATGATTTTGAAAAAGAGAGGAATAACCATTGATAATGTTTGTAGTTGACCTATACGTAACGTCTAAATTTTCAATTATGGCATTAAAGTCATTTGAAGCATTTTCGAATGCATTGTCAATTGCTCCGGCAAATTTGTATATTTTTTGTTTTTCATCACCAACCATAAAAAAAGTACAAGTAGGTGTTTGATTAATTGATTTTAATATTTCATACTGAAAGATATTTGTATCTTGAAATTCATCAACTGATATTTCATAAAACTTATTGGCTAAAGAATCAGAAACAAAAGAATTCTCCGAAATTATTTTAAACGATTTGTATAGAATTTCATTAAAGTCAATTGCTTTTTTTGAGGCTATAAAATCAAAATATAGTTCTGCTATATATTCCAAAGATTCAACATTTTCCCACTCAACAGATTTGTCTAATTCACCGTTCAAAAGGCGTTTTAATTTGCATAATTCATCTAATGGACTATCCCCTAAATTAATATCAGGATTGATTTCAATAAACTCGTTTAATTCATCGAAAGTGATAATGCGTGGTTTATCCCATTTATATATCCAAGAAAATGGCCTTAGAATAAATTCGAGACAGAATCGATGGATAGTACCTATAAAAATGTCTTTTTCATCAGCATGAAGTCTATACGAAATTTCATCTGCACCTGCATTTGTGTACGTAATTAAAGCTAAAGATTTATGTTTTGGCATAGTCTCCAACTTCTTTTGTGCTCTTGCTACCAAAGTTTTTGTTTTGCCAGTACCTGGAGAAGCACTAACAATAGTATTTCCTGTTAATTCAAAGGCAACTTTTTTTTGTTTTGAATTTAGCATCTATATAGAGATGTTTTTGCATTTTGCAATATGTGAAATTGCAGTATTGATATATGCAGGAACAATGAAATCTTTATCAATCAACAAACTTAACTCTTGTGCAAATCGACCTTTTATTACAGTGTTGTCAATACGTTTAATTAATTCTGTCTCCCACAATTCAGGGTTGTCTTTGGTTGCAGAAATTAAATTCTCATAAGATTTTTTATGCCCTAAATTTTCAAAGCAACCTTTCAAATATGAACTGTTTATTTCAGCTTTTGGGAATAAATCAATTTCCAAGGTCTTCGTTCCAGATGAAACTAAAACACGGTCAACTACTTCTAGTGTTTTTGCATTTTCAATAGCAGTAGTACTTTCTTCTTCATCCTCTAACTCATCTTCATCACCGTCAATAATTGCAACTGCTGGGATTTCTAAATTATTATTCTGAACTATTTTTAAATAAGGGTCAAAATAACGACTATGAATTGGAATAACGGAAATATTATGTTCGGTAAGATTGATTTTAAATACTTCCTTGGCAATTGAAGGAATAATGAATTGCTCCCCAACTCCTTCAACATAAATAATTGCTGATGCAAAAAACATTTCACTTCTTGTTGCATCTAAGTACCTTTTTAGCAGTAAATTTTCCCTAGGAGATAGCAGTCCGTCTTTGAAGGGAGAAAATGATTTTACTTCTTTATTTACATTTCGAAATAGTATATTAAGGTTTTTGTAATCACAGTCGCTTGCAATGTGTGTGGAATGCGATGTCATGAAAACTTGTGTTGTTTTTAAATCGTTAAGATTTGAAAACAATATTTTTTGCAATTGAGGATGCAAATGAGCTTCTGGCTCTTCAATAAGAAGGATATTTATTTCATGCTTGTTGCTTGAGTTTTCTAATTCAGCAATGAATAAACTTAAATATAGAATATTCTTTTGACCTAACCCGAGAGTTTGAATTGGAACATTGTTGCCTTCTTCTGGACTAAAATATAAATTTAATTGGCTCCAAGCATCAATGTCATAATTTGAAAGGAAACTTATTGATATTGGAAAAGAAAAATATTGACCAGCAATACTTTGTCCTTTTTGTTGAATGTTTTCGGCTATGTCAGGAATGAAGTCTAAATTATTAAGTTCTGTTGATGACTTTTTAAGAATAGTCTTTACACTTTCAAGTTCTGTTTCTGTGTCAGTTCGAGATTGACAATATTTGCTGAGAAGTGATTTTGTACTACCGTGTAAATCCGAATTAATATTTCTAAAAGCGTTTATATAGTATAGGTTTATTCCATCCAAATCAGAAAACCTAATTGAATGGAGTGTCAATATATCTTCAATTTCTAATGAGTTACCACTTCCAAATAACTGCCATTTAAATTGGGAGAGTTCAATTTTTTCAGGAACATCATCGTCTTCAATAAATTTGCTTTTATGTGCAAATAAATATGTGATTCTTGCTGTTGTATCACTTGTTTTAAATGAATGAAAAGTCGGAAATGAGGCTAAATTTTCGCTGTAAAGTTCAATACTAATTATTACATGGTCGTCAATAGTAACTTCCTTTTTGAACCCATGAAAATCTTTAATGTCTAAATTTCTTGCATTGTAAGATAAGTCTCTATCAAGAATTAGTCTTATAGCCCAATAAAGATTGCTTTTACCAATATTGTTTTCGCCAATTATCGTTTGAAATCCTTTCGAAAAGTCAATGCTGAAATCACTGAAGTTTCTAAAGTTCTTTATTGAAATACTTTTAATATTCATGTTTGTCTGTTAGTGTTAGTTTGGTCGTTTATAGCATGGGGCATAACTTGTTAATACCAGCCACAAAATAGCCACAATCCACCCAAATATGTTTGACTTTGTGCCATAAAACGGCTTCTTTAATCTATTGCTAATATACCATTTTTTGTTACAAATCATCAAAAGGATTTTTTTGGTACATCTTGTTATATCTATTTTAGTCTAAATGATTTTAATTCAAATTTCCGAAGAAATGAAAATCGCATTCTATATTTATTTTGGATTGTTTACAATTTTTTGTCCCACTAAACTACACTAAATAAAGCTAAGTGTCAACAAAATGCCTCAATTTATATTGGTTATTGATATTATGTGGTTTCATTCTTAGTCTACAGGTCCTGAAACAAGTTCAGGACATTTAAAAATAAAATACTTTTACTTTCAAACCAGCTTGTGTTGCCAGGTCAATCATATTCTTTGTGCCCTTGCTTTTTCCATCCCAAAAAGCAATGAGAATATCGGCATAGGCAGCCATTTCAGTATTTCGTTTGAGTCCGGCACTTTTTCCGTACCGGCGCCAATCGGCAGGAAATTGTTTTATTTGGTAGTTTCGTTCTGCTGCATACCTTTCTCCGAGAAGGTCGGCGCCTTTGTAGGCGCCACTCACAATTTCGATATTGTTTTGGCCCTGCAGGAACTCGTCACAAACCTGGCAAAGTTTGTTGAAATCGTCAAAGTTTCTGCCTCCGGCAATGATTACTTTTATCATTTTATGATTTGTTTAAAACCTCAACAAGGCCATTTTTAAATCTGAAATTGCTTTAAGCTGCAGTCTTAAATTTGCTTCGAAAGCTTCAATTTTTTGAAGCTTTAAAATCTTCTGGTCCCAGGCCTGCTGCTCATTCGTTTGCAAAGCATTTTTAATGACTGCTCTCGCATCCGTAATGCAGATAAATGGAATAACACTTCCCTTTAAATAATAGCTGAAGTACTTCCCTGCTTTAAGGGCCAGAC
>DPCK01000059.1 GCA_003516285.1 Lutibacter sp.
GCAAATTACAACTGCCCTGGTCAATTGGTGATTTCGGGAGAAATTGAAGCAATCGATAAAGCCTGTGCGGCAATGATTGAAAAAGGGGCAAAACGTGCCATAAAACTTCCTGTTGGCGGCGCATTTCATTCTCCTTTAATGGAGCCTGCGCGTGAAGAATTGGCTGAAGCCATCAACAGTTCCATATTTCACAAACCCACTTGTCCGGTTTACCAAAATGTGGTTGCCGAAGCAGTAAAAGATTCCGTGGAAATTAAAGAAAATTTAATCTTGCAATTAACAGCTCCTGTTCGCTGGACACAAACCATCCAACAAATGATTGCCGATGGCGCCACAGAATTTATTGAAGTGGGTCCGGGAAAAGTGTTACAGGGCTTGGTTAAAAAAATAGACAGAACTGCAACTGCCGGCAGCGCGTAATAGGCCCCCTAACCCCCGAAAGGGGGACGGAGCGTTAAGAAAACAGCTGGTAGCTGTTTTTAGCGAACGAGCCAGCCGGCACGTTGGACTTTAAAGCTTGAAGTATCAAAAAAATAAATCTCATTTTGAACTTGTTCAAAATGAGATTTATAATATAATACCAAAACTTTTAACTTTTTAATGTTAGCTGCCATTTCCACGCAGAAAGCAGGGCCTCATCCAATGAGAGCTCGGCTTTCCATCCCAGTTCTTTGTTGGCGATAGTGGTATCAGCATAGGCGGCTGTGATGTCGCCTTCCCGTCTGTCCACAAATTTATAGTTCAGTTTTTTGCCTGTAACTTTTTCAAAAGTTTGAATCACTTCCAAAACCGAATTTCCTCTTCCAGTGCCCAAATTAAATACCTCAAAGGCAGCTTTGTTTTTATTTTCCAGAAGTCTTTTTAAAGCAACAATATGCGCTTTTGCCAAATCCACTACGTGAATATAATCTCTGACGGCGGTGCCGTCGGGTGTCGGATAATCATTGCCGTAAACGGATAATTCTGCTCTGATTCCTGCAGCGGTTTGGGTGACAAACGGAATTAAATTTTGGGGAACGCCAATAGGCAATTCGCCAATTTTAGCCGATTCGTGGGCGCCAATCGGGTTGAAATAACGCAGGGCAATGGCTTTTAAATCGGATATCTTGGTGGTGTCTTTTATGATTTCCTCCCCAATTTGTTTGGTGTTTCCGTAAGGAGATTCCGCCGGTTTTATGGGTGCATTTTCGGTGATTGGCAGTTCATCCGCCTGTCCGTACACCGTGCACGAAGAACTGAAAATAAAATTATGGATGTTGTTGGCCGTCATTTCCTGCAGCACATAAACCAGAGAACTGATGTTATTCTCATAATATTCCAAAGGCATTTGCACGCTTTCGCCTACTGCTTTTGATGCCGCAAAATGAATGACGCCGTCAATGGCATTGTTGGAGAAAAAGGACTTAACCGCTGATTTATCCCGTAAATCAATGTTGTGATATTCCGGTTTCACGTTGGTGATCGACGTTATTTTATCAAGCACGTCAATGGTTGAATTCGATAAATTATCGATAATGACCACTTCAAAACCTTCTTGCTGCAATGCAACAACGGTATGCGAACCAATAAAACCCAATCCTCCGGTAACGAGTACTTTCATATTTTTTATTTGTTTATGAATTCAATTACTTTGGAAGTGATGAATTCAATTTGGTCATCATCCAGTTCGGTGTGCATCGGCAATGAAATCACTTCTTTTACCAACTGGTTGGTTACAGGGAAATCGGCTTCATCATATCTTGTATCGGCATAGGCTTTTTGTGAATGAAGCGGAATGGGATAATAAACGCCGCAAGGAATGCCGTTTTCATTTAAATGATTCACCAAAGCATCTCTGTCTGTATGCAACACCCTTAAGGTATATTGATGAAATACGTGGCAATCACAATTTTCGCAAATTATTGGCGTGATAATGTTTTTCTCAGTGGCAAAAGCCAGATTGTATTTTCTGGCGGCTTCCTGACGCGCTTTGTTGTAAGCGTCCAAATGAGGTAGTTTCACATTTAAAATGGCTGCCTGGATGCTGTCTAAACGTGAATTCACGCCAACCACATCGTGGTGGTAACGTACATACATGCCGTGATTTACGATACCCCTGATTTTATGGGCCAAGTCATCATCATTGGTGAAAATTGCCCCGCCGTCTCCGTAACAGCCTAAATTTTTTGAAGGGAAAAACGAGGTTGAAGCCACATGGCCTATGGTTCCCGCTTTCTTTTTGCTGCCGTCTTTAAAAGTGTAAGTCGCGCCAATGGCCTGGGCATTGTCTTCAATAACAAACAAATTGTGTTTCTTGGCAATTTCCATAATGGCTTCCATATTGGCCACTTTTCCAAACAAGTGGACCGGCACAATGGCTTTTGTTTTTGGGGTGATGGCTCTTTTAATGGCTTCAACGGAAATGTTGAAATCTACCGGATCAACATCAACCAACACCGGTGTTAATTGCAGCAAAGCGATGACCTCAACGGTTGCGGCAAAGGTGAAATCGGCAGTAATCACTTCATCACTGGGTTTTAATCCCAATCCCATCATCGCGATTTGAAGCGCGTCGGTGCCGTTGGCACAAGGGATCACATGTTTTACGCCCAGGTAATTTTCCAGTCCTTTTTGAAAGGAATGAACCTCTGGTCCGTTGATATAAGCTGCGGATTTTAATACTTCCGCTATTTTTGAATCTATTTGATCTTGAATATTTGCGTACTGACTTTGTAAGTCAACCATTTGAATTTTTTTCATGTGTAGAAATTAAAATTTTCTGAGGTGCAAAAATACAATAAAAGGCTTTTACAAGCAATTTAAACAAGGAATAACTCAGGTAGACTGTTTCTAAATTATAAATATATAAAACCAGGTAAACAGAATATATAATAAACCTCTGTGTATCTCTCTGTCACCTTTGCGTAACTCAGTGAAATAATGATAACACAAAGATTCACAAAGAAGTACAAAGATTCACAAAGAAAAAATTAAGTTAGAATGTACTGATTTAGGTACCACGAAATAAGTTAAAAAACCTATTCAAATAAATCTGAGGACAAATAACGGTCGCCGCGGTCGCAAATAATGGCCACAATAACGCCGGTTTCAAGGGTTTCTGCCAATTTTAGCGCCGCCGTTACCGATCCGCCGCTGCTCATTCCCGCAAACACGCCTTCTTCTTTTGCCAGTCTTTTGGTCATATTACGCGCTTCGGCCTCAGTGACTTCTATCACCTGATCCACTTTTTTGGCATCGAATATTTTTGGAAGAAATGCCGGAGACCATTTTCTGATGCCAGGAATTTTAGAATCGTCATCGGGTTGCGCGCCCACAATTTGAATGGCGGCATTCTTTTCTTTTAAAAAGGTGGAAGTGCCAATAATGGTGCCCGTTGTTCCCATGGCCGAGACAAAATGGGTGATTTCCCCTTCGGTGTCGCGCCAAATTTCCGGACCTGTGGTTTTATAATGGGCTTTCCAATTGTCGGCATTCGCAAACTGATCCAGCATATAATAGCCTTTTTCGGCAACCTGTTTTTCGGCATAAATTCTGGAGCCTTCAATGCCATCAACGGCAGGTGTTAATGTCACTTTTGCGCCATAGGCTTCCATCGTTTGCACGCGTTCTTTGGTCGAGTTTTCGGGCATCACCAGTTCTATTTGCAGTTCAAATTGTTGGGCAATCATTGCCAGGGCAATTCCGGTGTTTCCGCTGGTGGCTTCAATTAAATAATCCCCTTTTTTGATGTCGTTTCGTTCAAAAGCAGCACGAATCATATTAAAGGCCGGCCGGTCTTTGACACTTCCGCCCGGATTGTTTCCTTCCAGTTTAAGATACAAGGAAACACCTTCCTTAACCAGAATATTATTCGCTTTGATAAGTGGTGTATTTCCTATAAAATCTAACAGACATTGAGCTTTCATCATCTTCTTTTTGGTTTTAGTTTTGTTTCGTGGGTGTGGTAAACTATGGAATTTTTCGGAACGGATTCCGTAATCCACACGTTACCGCCAATGGTGCTGTTTTCGCCAATAACGGTGTTTCCTCCCAAAATGGTGGCGTTGGCATAAATAGTGACATTATCCTCAACGGTTGGATGGCGTTTTGTGTCTTTCAAATTTTTATCCACCTGCAAAGCGCCCAAGGTAACGCCCTGATAAATTTTCACGTGGTTTTTAATCACGCAAGTTTCTCCAATAACGGTTCCTGTGGCATGGTCTATAAAAAAGCTTTTGCCAATGGTTGCGCCGGGATGAATGTCGGTGCCCGTTTTGCTGTGCGCATATTCGCTCATCAACCTTGGAATTAAAGGCGTTTTTAACAAAAACAATTCGTGGCTAAACCGGTAAATGGCAATCGCATAAAAGCCTGGATAGGCCAAATAAATCTCTTCAAGGTTGTTTGAAGCAGGGTCATTTTCATATAGTTCCAGCGCATCTAAATTTAAATTTTCTAAAATTTCGGGCAATTTGGATAAGAAACTATTCCAAATTTCTTTGCAGGAACCATCCTGAACCAGACAAGCCAGTTTATAGACTTCTTTGAAATCGATTTCAAGCTGTTCAATATTTTTTGAAACGCAGGCTTTTGCATCAAACAAGGTATAAAACAGGTTGTCAGTGAATTTTTCGGTCTTGTGTTTCAGACTGAAATTTAAATGGGGCCTGTTTTTGTTTGAGATAATTTGATTGATAATTTCTTCTGTTGTCATAGGTTGGTTTGACGGTTAATTTTAAACATACTTACCAATGTTTGTAAACTTCTTCAAACGGAATACGGAAGCGTTCTCCGTAAACGCCTTCAGGTTTTCTGATGCCGCAGGAAATCGCCATATTTATTTCGCTGCTTAAAGGCAAGTTCAATATTTTTTTAATCCGAAGTGTGTCACTTCCTTCCATCGGGCAGATGTCGTAACCTTCAGCCGCCATGCTTAACATAAAGGTTTGTGCCGCAAGCGCCGCACTTTTATGGGCCACAATGCGCATATCTGAATTGCGTAATTGGCGATAGGTTGGCCTGAAAATTCCGGTTACCCAGGAGATGAGAAATTTTAGATAGCCAAACATGCCTAAGAATTCGCCGTACACAAAAGGCATCAATTTACCGTAATAATTGCGGGCAAATTTTTCCCGGGAACTTTGTTTTTCCTTCGGGTTGTTTGCAAACAGTTGCTGAATATTGTTGAGGTTGCTTTTGGCGCGGAGTTTCCATAAATCTTTTCGAACCACCACCACAACTAGTTGTTTTGCGGTGGTTGCGGCAGGTTGTCCCAAACAGGCGGCCGACAATTTTTTTACCAAATCGGTTGAAGTCACATGATGAAACTCCCACAACTGCATATTGCTGCTGTTGGGCGCCAAAGTGGCTTGCTGAATGCATTTTTTCACAATCTCATCGTCAAGCTCCTTCGCATCGTCATAAACCCTGACCGATCGGCGGTAGTTTAGTGCATCAATAAAACTTTCATGTTTTTCCATAGCGCAAAATTAAACAAATAAACGCCCCCTAGCCCCCGAAGGTGGAATTAAAGAAATGACTGCAAAAAATTTATAAGACTTACGATATTCGATTTTTGATTTACGATTAGTCAATTTAATTATTTAATCATTGATTTTTAGATAACTGTTCCCCCTTCGGGGGTTAGGGGGCTAGATAATAGTCGACTGCCCCAAATCTATATTGTGTTTGTTGTAAAACGTATTTTCATCATCCAAAATAAAATCGCTGATAAAATTGCCGACACTGGTGGTCGAAAAATGGTTTGTGGCGTTTAAATCGGGTGTGGAAATATTAAGTTCAATAGATTTTTCAACGGCTACCCGAATATTTTCTGCTTCATCATATAAATTAAAATAATCCAGTAACATAGCTGCGGCTAAAATTGTGGCCAGCGGATTGGCAATATTTTTGCCTTTTTCCTGCGGATAATAGCCGTGAACAGGCTCAAACAAAGCGTTGTGTTTTCCAACGGATGCAGAAGCCAATAAGCCAACCGAACCCGAAATAACGCTGGCTTCATCGGTTAAAATATCGCCAAACATATTTTCGGTTAAAATAACGTCGAATTGTTTCGGATTTAAAATAAGCTGCGTTGCGGCGCGGTCAACGAACAAAAATTCCACTTTTACGTCGGGGTAAATTTTTGAAATCTCCAGCACTCTTTTGCGCCAAAGACGCGATGTTTCCAGCACATTGGCTTTATCAACCAAGGTCAGTTTTTTTCTTCGGATGTGCGCCGCCTTAAATGCTAAATGGGCGATTCTGTCAATTTCTTCGGAAGTATAGGTACAATTGTCGGAAGCAGAATTTCCGTCCTCACTTAATTTTTTCTCCCCAAAATAAATGCCGCTGGTGACTTCCCTGTAAATCACAAAGTCGGTTCCCTTAATCACGTCTTTCTTTAAATTTGATCGGTGAATTAAGGAATTGTAGGTAATTAAAGGGTGAATATTGGCGAACAATCCCAAACTTTTTCGAAGTTTGATCAAGCCTTGTTCCGGACGAATTTTTGCATTTGGGTTGCTGTCGTATTTTGGGTCGCCAATGGTGCCAAATAAAATGGCATCGGAATTTGCACAGATTTTCAGGGTTTCTTCCGGCAACGGATCCCCTGTTTCATCAATGGCTTTGGCTCCAACAACAGCTTTTTCAAATGCGAAAGTGTGGTCGTATTTTTCTGCAATCGCATTTAAAACTTTGATGGCTTGTTGGGTGACTTCCGGACCAACTCCATCACCCGAAAGCACGGCTATTTTTAATTTCATGGTCTATATTTTATTTTATAGGTCATTGCAGAATTTAACGCCATGACCTTACAAATTAGCCTGTTAAAATAATAATTATTTTGTTACTGACAGTTGCTGGAGCGCCTTTTTTTACCTTTTTAGCAAAAAATTATATGGCGATACTTGTTTTATGAATGTGGTTCAATTCCATCAAATGGTGAAGGTCGTTGTCATTCACTTCTTTATGATGGTCAGCAAATTGCAAAAACTGCGGATAAATATCATCCAATTCAACTTTTGTTAAATCATAACCCACATTTTTGGCGCGATAAGCCAAGGCGGCCCTGCCGCTTCTGGCAGTCAAAATAATGGAAGATACGTTTACGCCAACATCGGCAGGATTGATAATTTCGTATGTTTCCCGGTTTTTGATCACACCATCCTGATGAATTCCCGAACTGTGGGCAAAAGCATTTTCGCCAATAATGGCCTTGTTTGGCTGTACGATCATTCCCATACTTTGTTGCACCAACTGGCTGGTTTCGTACAATAATTTTGTATTGATATTGGTGTCTAAATTTAAATACGGATGCTGTTTTAAAATCATGACGACTTCTTCCAAGGCGGTATTTCCTGCGCGTTCTCCAATCCCGTTGATGGTGCATTCAATTTGGCGCGCACCGTTTTGTACGCCTGCAATGGCGTTGGCTGTTGCTAACCCTAAATCGTTATGGCAATGGCAGGAAATGGTGACATTATGGATGCCCTTCACGTTTTCCTTCAAAAATTTAATTTTTGCGCCATATTCATCGGGCAAACAATAGCCTGTGGTATCGGGAATATTCAAAACGGTGGCACCGGCTTTTATCACCTGTTCGCAAACTTTGGCCAAAAATTCATTGCTGGTCCGCCCCGCATCTTCCGCATAAAATTCCACATCTTCAACATATTTTTTGGCGTAAGAAACCGCCTGAATGGCGCGTTCAATTATTTTATCCTGGGTAGAATTGAATTTGTGTAAAATATGTGAATCTGAAGTACCGATTCCGGTATGAATTCTCGGACGTTTGGCGTATTTAAGGGCCGCTGCGGCAACTTCAATATCTTTTTGGTTTGCACGGGTAAGTCCGCAAACAGTGGCGTTTTTAATTATTTTTGA
Organism: Lutibacter sp.; assembly: GCA_003516285.1. Classification (GTDB taxonomy): domain Bacteria; phylum Bacteroidota; class Bacteroidia; order Flavobacteriales; family Flavobacteriaceae; genus Lutibacter. Next base: position 7,867 of record DPCK01000059.1, read on the forward strand.
AATTTCCAAGACCGAATTGTAATCGCCCGGACTTGAAACCGGAAAACCGGCCTCAATCACATCCACGCCTAAAATGTCAAGTCGGTTTGCAATAATCAGTTTTTGTTCAGTATTTAACTTACAGCCAGGCACTTGCTCCCCATCTCTTAAGGTTGTGTCAAAAATTTGAACGTTGTTTATACTCATTTTAAATATTTTTATCACATTATAGAAGCTCAAAAATAGGGGTATGGATTTTTTATATACTTTTGTAAAGAGGATGGTTTACTATATTCAACCCTAAAATTGAATAGTTAAACACTTGCTGTTCAATACAATAAAAATAATTCGGTTACAATGGCTATTGATCAAAAAGATGCACTTTTTATGTTGGTGAAGTCCCTTTCAAAATCGGAAAAGCGGCAATTTAAACTGTATGCAGGTAGATTGGGCGGAAATGCAGAGGCCAATTTTATGGCTTTGTTTAATTTATTGGATAAAGTTGCGGAGTATGATGATGAATTGATTTTAAGCAAAACCAACATTAAAAAGCAACAAATTTCAAACTCAAAAGCGCATTTATACAAACAAATTTTGGTGAGTTTACGTTTTAATCCGGTACACCAAAATGTGCGGGCGCATATTCGGGAGCAATTCGATTTCGCATCAATTTTGTACAACAAAGGCTTGTACAAGCAAAGTTTAAAAATTTTGGATAAGGCAAAAGAGCTGTCGTTAAACACCGGCGAAAATAATCTGGCCTATGAAATTGTGGAGTTTGAAAAAGTGATTGAATCGCAATATATTACCCGAAGTATGAGCAACAGGGCCGATGAATTGGCAATTCAGGCAAAAGAATTGAGTTTAAAAAACGTTCGCATCAGCAAATTGTCAAACCTTTCCCTGCAATTGTACAGCTTGTTTTTGAAAGAGGGTTATGTAAAAGACGATGAAGGGTTGAAAAGAGTGACGGCCTATTTTGAAAAGAAGTTGCCAAAATATAAATTTTCTGAATTGGGATTCAGGGAAAAACTGTTTTTGTATCAGGCTTATTTGTGGCACAGCTTTATTTTGCAGGATTTTGTGCTGAGCTATCGGTATTCCCAAAAATGGGTCGATTTGTTTGAGGAAAACCCTGAAATGAAAATCCAGAATCCGGTATTCTATTTAAAAGGCGTCAATTATTTGTTGGAATCCCTTTATTTGATCAAGCACAAGACCAAATACAACAGTGTGCTGAAACATTTGACATCCGACATCAAAAACGAAAATATTACGCTGAATGAAAACACCAAAACCTTGGCGTTTTTATACTTCAACCAAAATAAATTGAATTATTATTTTTTAGAAGGAAAATTTACGGAAGGTTTGGGTTTTGTGGCAACTTTATTGAAGGAAATTCCCAAATATGAAAGCAATATTGATGCCCATCACATCATGGTTTTTTACTATAAAATTGCCTGTATGTATTTTGGCGCCGGCAAAAATGAGGAATGCATTTTTTACCTTGAAAAAATTATCGACAACAAAGAACTGAAAATGCGGGAAGATTTGTTGTGTTTTTCTCGCGTGTTAAATTTAGTAGCGCATTATGATGCTGGTTTGGATGACAATATTGATAAATTAATCGTTTCGACTTACCAGTTTTTGATCAAAATGAACGATTTGCATCAGGTACAGCGCAAAATGATCCAGTTCCTGAAAAACCTGAAAAATATTTATCCGCAGGAATTGCACAAAGCATTTGTCAATTTACACGAGGAGTTGCTTAAATTTGAAAACCATCCTTATGAAAAACGCGCTTTTTTATACCTGGACATCTTGTCGTGGCTGGAAAGCAAAATTCAACATATTTCCATTGAAGAAATCATTCGGCAAAAAGCCGGAAAATTGGTGAAATAAAAAATTGGATTAATGCCAATCACAACAATTTATTTATGGTTGTTTTTGGCGTTACCCGCCAGCTGTCGGGTCGGGCTATTCGCTTCAAACTTTTTTACATCGCCAAAAGGCGAGTCAAAAAGGTTTTCCGCTGCTATCCCTAACGCAAATTGATTTACGTCCTGATAGCTATTGGGATAACGATTTTTGATTTACGATTTGTTTTAGAATTAAAAATATCGACAAGGTAAAATTCGTAATCCTGAGCGCAGTCGAAGGGCGTCAATCGTAAATCCAAAATTTCCTTTGCGCTCTTTGCGTTTTTTCTTTGTTTTTTTGCGATTAAATAAATTTCAAATGAATTGGTTTTTATGATTTTTTATTTGGTTTTTATCATAAGAACCAAAAAAATTGAACATTTTATGCCTAATTTTTAATAATTATTTCCCATATTTGCCTCAAATGAACCAAGTAATTCTAAATATCATCGCTATTCGTGTCTCTGTGATTATTTCACAAGGAGGTTAGGATGTTGTTTTAGTTTTAATAAAAAAATCATAAAAAACCTTCCTAATCTCCATTAGGAAGGTTTTTTTTATGGGATAATCATTGTAAAAATAATAAGGTTAACTATATGAAAAACAGAAATATAACAATAATTAACAGCAAGTGGATACTGTAAAACAAATAAATGCCAATGGCGCATAACAAATGACAGGTTTAAATTTGACGTTTATTTTAAAACGGTGATTAAAACTTAGGATTTTATCATTAAATTTTAACGAAAATAAGTAATTACAAAAATAAATGCAACTAAATAAATACAGCAAAAGAGTTACCCAGGATGAAACGCAGCCCGCTGCCCAGGCCATGTTATATGGTGTTGGTTTGACGGATGAAGATATGAAAAAACCTCAGGTAGGCATTGCAAGCACCGGTTTCGACGGAAATCCGTGCAATATGCACCTGAACAATCTGGCCTATAAAATTAAGGAGGAAGTCAATAAAAAAAATCAGGTCGGACTCGTTTTTAACACCATTGGTGTAAGCGACGGGATTTCTATGGGAACATCGGGAATGAATTATTCCCTGCCTTCGCGCGATATTATTGCCGATTCTATTGAAGTGGTGATGAATGCCCAAAGTTATGATGCTTTGGTGACTGTTGTTGGCTGCGATAAAAATATGCCCGGCGCCATTATGGCGATGTTGAGGTTGAACCGGCCATCGTTAATGGTTTACGGAGGAACAATCGCTTCGGGAAGATATAAAGGAAAAAAATTAAATATTGTTTCTGCGTTTGAAGCACTCGGGCAAAAAATTTCAGGTTTGATTTCGGAAGAAGAATTCAGGGAAATTATAAAAAATGCCATTCCGGGCGCTGGTGCCTGCGGTGGCATGTACACGGCCAATACGATGTCTTCTTCCATAGAAGCCTTGGGTTTTGCCTTGCCTTACAATTCTTCCATTCCTGCGGAAAATCCGCAAAAAGAAACGGAAACCGAAAGAATCGCCGCTGCCATTAAAAATTTATTGGAACTCGATTTAAAACCTTTGGACATCATCACCAAAAAATCGTTGGAAAATGCGGTGGCGGTGGTAAATGCCTTGGGCGGATCTACCAATGCGGTATTGCATTATCTGGCGATTGCGCATGCGGCGGATATAGAATTTACCCTGGAAGATTTTCAGCGCGTGAGCGACAGAACGCCGGTGATTGCCGATTTAAAACCAAGCGGTGAATATTTGATGGAAGACGTGCACGGAGTAGGCGGAACGCCTGCCGTAATGAAATATTTGCTGGATAAAGGGTTGTTGCACGGCGATTGTAAGACCGTTACCGGAAAAACGATTGCTGAAAATTTGGCAAATGTGACGCCATTAAGTTTTGAGGAAGATCAGCACGTGATTCATACCACAGAAAAAGCCTTAAAATCATCGGGGAACATCCAAATTTTATACGGAAACCTGGCCACGGAAGGATCTGTGGCTAAAATAAGCGGCAATGAAGGAGATTTGTTTGAAGGAAAAGCGGTGGTTTTTGATGGAGAACAAGCAGCAAACGATGGCATTGGCGCTGGAAAAGTATCCAAAGGAGATGTGGTGGTCATTCGCTATGTTGGCCCGCGAGGTGGACCAGGAATGCCGGAAATGTTGAAGCCAACATCCATGATTATGGGTGCCGGTTTGGGGAAATCGGTGGCTTTGGTAACGGACGGACGTTTTTCGGGCGGTACGCACGGATTTGTGGTGGGGCATATCACCCCTGAAGCACAATCGGGAGGTGTTATTGCGCTGGTAAAAGACGGCGATGTAATTGTGATTGATGCGAAAAATAAAACCATCAATGTCAAATTATCTCAGGAAGAACTGGCTTTGAGAAAAGCCCAATGGAAAGCGCCAGAGCCAAAACATAAAAAAGGAATATTGTATAAATATGCTAAAATCGTTTCAACAGCTTCTGAAGGTTGTGTAACGGATAAATTTTAAAGGATGGAAACATTAAAGAAAGAAGTTCAGGAAGTAAAAGCGGTGAAATCAGTAAAAATGTCGGGGGCTGAAGCGGTCATCAGATGTTTGTTGGAAGAAGGTTCCACCTTGGCTTACGGCTATCCGGGCGGCGCCATTATGCCGGTTTATGATGAATTGTACAAATATAGGGCGCAATTTCACCACGTGCTGTCGCGCCACGAACAAGGTGCCATCCATTCGGCACAAGGTTTTGCCCGCGTAACGGGAAAAGTAGGGGTTGTTTTTGCAACTTCGGGTCCGGGTGCCACCAATTTGGTGACCGGAATTGCCGATGCACAAATTGATTCAACGCCGCTGATTTGCATCACCGGCCAGGTAGGTTCACATTTATTGGGTTCTGATGCCTTTCAGGAAACGGACATTATCGGTATTTCTACGCCGGTGACAAAATGGAATTATCAAATCACCAAGGCAAGTGAAATTCCGGAGGTTTTTGCAAAAGCATTTTACATCGCAAAATCAGGTCGCCCGGGTCCGGTATTGATTGACATTACAAAGGATGCCCAATTTGGGGAACTCGACTTTTTATATAGAAAATGCGAAAAAGTAAGAAGTTATAAGGCAATTCCGACATTGAACATCGAAAAAGTGAAAGAAGCCGCAGTGTTAATCAATGCTGCCAAAAAACCAATGATTGTTTTTGGGCAAGGCGTGATTCTTGGCAGTGCTGAAAATGAATTTAAAAACTTTATAGAAAAAACCGGCATTCCATCCGCTTGTACGGGCTTGGGCTTATCGGCGCTGGAAACAGATCATCCTTTGCATGTGGGTATGGTTGGAATGCACGGAAATTATGCGCCAAATGTATTGACAAACCAATGTGATGTGTTGATCGCCATTGGAATGCGTTTCGATGACCGCGTTACCGGAAATTTAAATACCTACGCGAAGCAGGCAAAAATTATTCATTTTGAAATTGACCCTTCGGAAGTTGATAAAAACGTAAAAACCGATGTGGCTGTTTTGGGAACCGTAAAAGAATCTTTGGTGGAGATCTTGCAATTTGTGAATAAAGGCGAACATAGTGAATGGATGAAAGAATTTCATAAATTGTATGAAATTGAAAAGGAAACCGTGATTAACGACCAATTATATCCAACCAAAGAAGGTCTGACGATGAGTGAGGTTTTGGCCGGAATCAATAAAGAAACCAAAGGCGAAGCGGTGATTGTTTCCGATGTGGGCCAGCACCAGATGATTGCTTGGCGTTATGCGAAATTCACCAAAACCAGAAGCAACATTACCTCTGGTGGGTTGGGAACGATGGGATTTGCCTTGCCGGCAGCCATAGGCGCAAAAATGGGCGCACCAGATCGTGAAGTGATTGCCATTATTGGTGACGGCGGATATCAAATGACCATTCAGGAATTGGGAACCATCCTTCAAACCAAAGCCGCCGTAAAAATTGTGGTGCTGAATAACAGCTTTTTAGGAATGGTGCGACAGTGGCAGGAATTATTTTTTGACCGACGTTATGCCTCAACGGTGATGACAAATCCCGATTTTGTGAAAATTGCGGAAGGATACAGCATTGAAGCGAACAGAGTTTCAAAACGTGAAGATTTGGCGGCTGCCATCAAAAAAATGACCGATTCAAAAGAGGCTTATTTTTTGGAAGTGGTGATTGAACCGGAAAGCAATGTGTTTCCAATGATTCCAACAGGAGCAAGTGTTTCAGATATTAGATTAAGTTAGTTATGGAAGAAAAAAAGAATTATACCGTATCGGTTTATACCGAAAATAATATTGGAATACTGAACCGATTGTCGGCCATATTTTTAAAACGTCACATCAATATCGAAAGTATGACGGTTTCCGAATCGGAAATTGACCATGTACACCGATTTACGTTTGTGGTGATTGTGCCGGAAACGCTCATTAGAAAAGTGGTTCTTCAGCTGGAAAAGCAAATAGAGGTGATTGGCGCTTTTTTTCATACCGAAGAGGAAATCATTTATCACGAAACGGCCTTGTTTAAAATTTCATCGGATCATTTATATGATGAAAATATTCAGAATAAATTAAAATTCAGAAGAGCGCATATCATTGCAATTACCGAACGTTATTTTGTGATTGAGGCTTCCGGATTGAAAGAGGATATCGACAATATGTACCAAAAATTGAAGCCTTACGGATTGATGCAGTTTGTCCGTTCCGGGCGCATCGCGATTTCAAGGCCAAGAATGGCAATATCAGATGTATTGAAGGAAATAGCCCCAGATGGGGAAAAGTCAGAAGACCGAAGTCAGAAGACCGAAGTTCAATGAATCAAATTCCCCTCTTGAGAAGCCTGTCCCGTTTTTAGAACGGGAGGGTTAGGGGTGTGTTTTCTTTGAATCATTTATCAAAATTTAAAACACCAATAAATAATCAAATCAAAAACAAACAGTATAAAAAATGGCAAATTATTTCAACACGCTTCCGTT
>DPCK01000022.1 GCA_003516285.1 Lutibacter sp.
CTTTTATACTTTCTTAAAATAGGAAATTCCCATTTTTAACCATCCTAAAATAAAAAATAAACCACCCAACGGCGTTATAAACCAAATATTTTTAGGATTAATGCCCAAAGTTATGGCATATATAGATCCTGAAAAAAACAAAATCCCCGCAAAAAACAAATAACTGACGGTGTTTTGTGTTTTTATGGAAAATTCCGAATAAGCATTGACAAACAGCAAAACAATAACATGGTACATTTGATAACGCACCGCTGTTTCAAAACTTTTTGATGCATTTTCACTTATAATTTCTTCTAGTGAATGCGCGCCAAAAGCACCCAACACTATTGTTAACGCACCCAATAAAGAAGTAATTCCCAAATTTTTTTTCATTAATATCCTAAATTTTTATCCGTAAAGATAAAATTTATCACGGTTTCAAAAGCATATTTCGTATATTTAGGTAAAATTTAAGAATTATGCAAAACAATTCAGACTCTCTGGTTACTGTATTAAACTCCAGTTTAATCCACGAATTACATATCGCCCAAACCTTATTGTCCAGTTATGGAATTCGCAGTTTTGTTTTTGATGAAAATTTAAATTCCATTATAGGAACTGCTTTTGTTGAAGGATATAGACTTAAAGTGAACAGTGCCGATTTTGAAAAGGCAAAAGAGATTTTATTATCAATTGATGACCACAGCATTTAATAAGGTAAAGAATCGAAATTTGCCATAAAATTTGTATTTTCGTATTCTTATTAAAATCTATAAAAATACGAGAATGAGAAATATTCTGGTTATTGGTTCGGGCCAATCATCTTCTTCATTAATTACCTACTTATTGAATAAATCTTTTAGTGAAAATCTTCATATCACGGTTGCCGATGTTTCTTTGGAACTTGCGAAAAGTAAAGTTAACAATCATAAAAATGGCACTGCAAGAACCCTTGACATTTTAAATGAAGCCGAACGAAAAGAAGCGATAAAAAATGCCAATATCGTAGTTTCTATGCTTCCTGCACATTTGCATATCAATGTGGCAAAAGACTGTTTAGAATTTGGAAAAAGTATGGTTACTGCCTCTTATATTTCAAATGAAATGAGTGCACTTCACAAAGAAGCAGTCGAAAAAAATCTGGTTTTCATGAATGAAATCGGTTTAGATCCCGGCATTGATCATATGAGCGCTATGCAAGTGATAGACCGCATTAGGGAAAAAGGCGGTAAAATGTTGCTGTTTGAATCGTTTTGCGGAGGATTGGTGGCTCCTGTAAGCGATGACAACCTGTGGAATTATAAATTTACCTGGAATCCGCGAAATGTGGTGTTGGCCGGACAAGGCGGCGCCGCAAAATTTTTGCAGGAAGGAACTTATAAATACATTCCCTATCAAAAATTATTTAGACGCACAGAAATATTGAACATAGACGGATACGGCAAATTTGAAGCTTATGCCAACAGAGATTCCCTGAAATACAAAAGTGTTTATGGTTTAGACAATATTTTAACTTTATACCGAGGAACCATTAGAAGGGTTGGTTTTTCAAGAGCCTGGAATGTTTTTGTTCAATTGGGAATGACTGACGACAGTTATACCATTGAAAATTCTGAAAATATGACTTACAGAGCTTTTACCAACTCATTTTTGGCCTACAATCCTTTTGATTCTGTTGAATTAAAATTGCGCTATTACTTAAAAATTGATCAGGATGATATTGTTTGGGACAAATTGGCCGAATTGGATATTTTTAGTTCCACAAAAATGGTTGGACTTAAAAATGCGACACCTGCGCAAATTCTGGAAAAAATATTGAGAGACAGCTGGACATTAAAAGAAAACGACAAAGATATGATTGTGATGCAGCATCTTTTCGGTTACGAATTAAATGGTAAAAAACACCAAATTGAAAGCAGTATGGTTTGCATTGGCGACAACCAAACATATACCGCAATGGCAAAAACTGTTGGATTGCCGGTAGCAATCGCCACTTTGAAAATTTTAAACGGAGAAATTAAAACTCCCGGTGTTCAAATGCCAATTCTAAAGGAAGTATATGAACCAATCTTGAAAGAACTGGAAGAAAACGGTATCATTTTTCACGAAAAAACAGTAACCTATTTGGGTTACAATCCGGAGCGCGTAACTGGGTAATTATTACAAATTCAGGTAAAAATCCTGTACCAAGCTTTTATAATCTTCGGTGTAATTGTGGCGAGATAATTCCAAGCTTAATTCACTGAAAATTATTTCTGTTTGTACAAAAGAAAATTGAAGCAGGCTTCTTTTAACCACGGTATTTATTGTGCCTTTAACTCTTGTGATTCTGTTAGGATACAATTGATTTTCTGCAGCAATTGTAAGGAAATTTCCTTCTTCTTCAAAAGGAATGATAAATGCACAATTTCCTTGTTCCGACAATAATTTTGAAGTTGATTTTAATAAATCTGCATAAGTTAAACTTTCTGAGTGGCGCGCCATCGCACGATCTTCTGGAAGCTCTTTATAGGTTGACGTATAAAATGGCGGATTTGAAATGATGAAATCATATTTTTCGTCAATTTCATCAGTGAATTCATCTAATGAAGCATGGTAACAAAACAGCCGATCGCCCCAATCGCTGGCTTCAAAATTTTCAACCGTTTGTTCATAAGCGGCATTATTCAATTCAATGGCATCAATAGTTTCGGCATCGCATCTCTGGGCCATCATTAAGGCGATTAAACCCGTTCCGGAGCCAATATCTAAAATACTGTCCGGATAAAAATCCAAATTTACCCAAGCGCCCAACAAAACACCGTCCGTACCAACTTTCATCGCTGTTTTATCTTGCAAAATGGTAAATTGTTTGAATTGGAAAGGTTTCATAAAGTGGAAAAGTTTAGGAATACAAAAGTACAAAGGCTAAGATACAAACAACAAAAAAATTGAAGTAATTGAATAAACGTAGTTCCCAGAAAGCTGCACAATCAAAAAATAGTGTTTAAAAACTTAAAAAACCTCCATAAAAATGATGACATAATAAATACCTGTAAGCACAAATACAACACCTGCAACAGTGCGCATTGCTTTTTCAATTTTGGTTATTTTATTATAAAATGATCCAACACTGATTACAGCAAAAGCCAATAGATACGTAAATAACAATACCGGCAATCCTGTTCCAAAGGCAAAAATGATAGGTAAATACAATCCGTCAATACTCGCAATGGTCATAGGAATCAGCATTCCAAAATACAAAGCGCCACTGTATGGGCAAAATGCCAAAGCAAAAACAGCGCCTATCAAAAAGGAACCCAACAAGCCTTTATCCTTAAATTTTTCGGACAATTTCTCTGAAAAATTTAATTTTCCGAAGAAATTAAGTCGAATTACATTCAGCATAATCAAGCCAATAATAATCAGCAGCGGACCTAAATATTTTTCGCCGTTTTGGTTAAAAAACCGTGCAATATGAAATTTACTGGCGCCAAAAAATATAATTAAACCAATGGCTGTATACGTAAATGCCCTGCCGAGAGTATATAATATACCGCTTAAAAAAACCTTCCTTTTACTTGAAATATTTTTAGAAATATATGCAGTTGCGGTAATGTTTGTGGCAAGCGGACAAGGGCTAATGGCTGTCATAAGGCCTAGCAAAAATGCCGACAATATGGGGATATTGTTATTCTCAAACAGCGATTGCAAAAAATCCATTTACAAACTTTTTAGCTGAAGGCTGATTGTTTGTTTTAATTCATCAGAAAACGTTTTTTGATCGGTGCCATTCATAAAAGCAAAATTGGTTAAATCAACGTGTTTTTCCTTGCCGTCTTTGATTACATTTAAAAATAGCGCAGTTCCTGTAGCTTCAAATTTTTCTGCAAATTGCTCATTTTCTTTTTTGTCAACATTCACAATTTTAAAAACTATTTTTCCGCTTTTCAATTCGTTGGCAAAATAAGTGTCCAATGTATATTTTGTGTTTGCCTCAATGGCTTTACACGTCATACACCTGTTTGTAGAGTGAAAATCAATAACCTCAATGCTGTTTCCTTTTACTTGTTTTACAGCAGTTTTATTTTGCGCTTTTCCCGTACAGGAAAATAAAAATAGACTTACAATAAGCGCTGGTAAAATACTAAACTGTTTCATTTTCAAGAATTTAAATTTTTAAAAAATACTTTTTAATTACCATAATTATTTAGCAACAACCAGTGTCCGAACATCCGCAATTGGAAGCGTCTGAATCATTTTTAACCGAACTGTCCAATAAAAGTGCCGTAATTTCTGCTTTTGAAGGAACCCTTCCTCTTATTTTAAGTTCACCGTTTATCACCACGGCTGGCGTCGACATCACGTTGTATTTCATAATTTCCATAATATCTTCCACTTTTTCAATCGTGGCATCAATCTTATTTTCAGTGACTACATCTTGAACCACAGCAGTAGTTTGTTTGCATTTCGGACAACCGGTTCCCAAAATTTTTATGTTTATGCTCATCTTTTATGTTTTAATGAATTATTAATTTATGGATTAAAAAATAACTATTTTGGTGGGCGTTCCCCGCCAACTGGCGGGTCGGGCTTTTGCTACTCGCTTTTTTTAGCTGCGAAAAGCAACTAAAAAAGAGCTCAAACATACCGCATAATCCCTAACGCAGTTCGGACTAAAAAAATCATCCAAAAAAACCTTGAAACATTCCTTTTGCTGTTTTCCAGTTTTCTTTGTTGATGCAGTATTTTATTTTTGGCGGATTTACTTCACCCTGAATCAGCCCCGCATTTTTTAATTCTTTTAAATGTTGAGAAATGGTCGATTGCGCCAATGGAAATATCTCCACCAAATCGCCCGTAAAACAACAAGATTGACTCTCCAGATGCTTTAAAATAGCAATTCGCGTTGGATGTCCCAAAGCTTTGGCAAAACGCGCCAATTGTTTGGAATCATTTTTATGGATACTGTTTTCGGTTACTTTTTTCATTTCCAATCGTAAATGTACGATTGGAAAAAAGAATTAAATATGACAGATATCATTCTAAGCAAATTTTTTCTCGCTGAAATACTTTTTCTTCAGCCAAAAAGAAACACGCACCAAAATTATCAATGCGGGCACTTCAACCAAAGGTCCAACAACACCCGCAAATGCTTGTCCAGAGTTCAAGCCAAACACCGCAATGGCTACTGCAATTGCCAATTCAAAATTGTTTCCTGCTGCCGTAAATGCCACCGCTGCCGTTTTATCATACGTGGCGCCTAACGCTTTGGTGACAAAAAAGCCAATAAGAAACATAATCGTAAAATAAATAAGCAACGGAACAGCAATAATCAATACATCCATAGGTATTTCAACAATTAATTCTCCTTTTAAGGAAAACATCACCACAATGGTAAAAAGCAAGGCAATTAAGGTAAGCGGCGAAATGGTTGGAATGAATTTATTGTTGTACCAATCTTCTCCTTTTAATTTCACCAAAATTAACCGACTTAAAATTCCCATTACAAACGGAAGTCCTAAATAAATTGCCACACTTTCGGCAATGGTTGCTATGGAAATATCAACAATAGCGCCTTCAAAACCAAAATATGGCGGAAGCACGGTGATAAAAAGCCACGCATAAAAACTATAGGCAAATACCTGAAAAATGCTGTTTAAAGCCACCAAACCAGCGCCGTATTCACTGCTGCCTTCTGCCAAATCGTTCCAAACCAGCACCATTGCAATGCAACGCGCTAAGCCTATTAATATTAAACCCACCATATATTCCGGGTAATCCTGTAAAAAAGTAATGGCCAATACAAACATCAATATTGGACCGATAATCCAGTTTAATACCAACGAAATGGAAAGAATTTTTACGTTTGTAAATACTTTTGGCAGCAAAGCATAATTCACTTTTGCCAAAGGCGGATACATCATCACAATCAAGCCAATCGCAATTGGTATATTGGTGGTTCCACTGCTGAATGAATCGATTAATGTTGGAAATGATGGCACAAAATAACCTATTGCCACACCAATTGCCATCGCAATAAATATCCATAAGGTTAAATAACTGTCGAGAAAGCTTAGTTTTTTCATATTTTAATGTTGATTTGTTTAACTGTAAAATTGTTTAATCGTTGAATTCTGAAATCAAATTATTTCGTTTCTGTTCTCTATTTTTTAAATGGCTAATTGACTTACTTTTGAAAAAACAAACAGCATTTCAGTGGCAATTTGATTGCTTCTTTCTTTGTATTTTTTTGCCTGTTGGGGTGTGTTGTCAAAAGCTTTTGGATCGTCATATTTTACAGGAATTCGTTTTTCTGCTCCCGGAATAAACGGACATCCGGCATCGGCCTGGGAACAAGTTATAATTGCGGCAAATTCACTTTGCGGATTAAAAGCATCTTCAAAAGTTTTAGAAAAACCAATAACTGGATGTGAATTTTCAGCAAATTTAATGGCGTAAACCGGATTTTTTCCGTCTGAAAGTGTTTGGATTTCAAAACCCGCGTTTTCCAAAGTTTTTGCAGCCATCGGGAAAAGTGCTGTAGCTTCTGTGCCTCCCGAATAGCAATGAACATTTTTAATGTTGTAAAAATGCGCCGCCGCCTGAGCCCAAACTTGTGATAAATGGCTTCTTCGCGAATTGTGGGTGCAAATGAAATTGAGGTTTGCATAGTTATTTTCTGAAACCTTGAGTTGGATGTAATCAATTAAAGGCTGTAAAACACTTTTTCGTTCATCAGAAACAGCTTTTAAATCGATTGTTTGAATGGTTTTCGCTATTTTTTGGAATACGGTGTTCTTAATTTGAGTCATTTTTTTTTAAATTTTCAGATTAGCAACAACTTGATTTAGTATTTGAACTACAGCAATCACTTTGGGTTTTATGAGTTTTGTTTACTTCTTTCCTAAGTTTTATGTCTGGTTTTTGGGCAAATACGGTAACACTAAAAATTCCGTTGGCTCCGCTTTTAAAGTTTTCTTTTTCTGAAACCGATAAATAGTTGTCCAAAATGGTATCAGGAATAACAATTGGCTTTTCTTTTTGGATGATCATATTTTCGAAACCGCTTACTTTAATATGGTTTAAATACACTTCTTTTTGGATGGCCCCCGCCACGCAACCGGCGTACATTTCTGCATCTTGTTTCAGTTTTTCGGGCAATTCACCCACCAAAACAATGTCGGAAATGCTAAAATGGCCGCCAGGCTTTAAAACACGATAAATTTCTGCAATCACTTTTGCTTTATCGGGCACCAAATTAAGGACGCAATTGCTCACAATTACATCGGCAACATTGTCCGAAACTGGCATATTTTCAATATCTCCTTGTCGAAATTCAACATTGTTATAGCCTAGTTTTTCAGCATTTGTTCGCGCTTTATTGATCATTGCTTCCGTAAAATCAATCCCGATAACTTTTCCGGTTTCTCCCGTTTCGTGGCGTGCCACAAAACAATCGTTTCCGGCACCCGATCCCAAATCAATTACGGTATCTCCTTGCTGGATTTTGGCAAATAGCGTTGGAAGTCCGCAACCCAAACTTAAATCGGCATCGGCATTGTAGCCTGCTATTTGTGAATAATCTTCGTTCATTAAACTGTAAGCTTCGGGCGTGCCGCAACCGCCGCTGCCACAGCATGAAGCGTCGTCTTCATTTTGTAAAGCTATTTCGCTGTATTTTTCCTGAACGATTTTTTTTAATTCTTTAGAGGTTTTCATCTGTTTAAATTTTTAAAAATTAATATTATTTACAATCATTGCAACAATTCGGGGCTTGAAAGCTTTCAAATAATTTACTGAACAATCCTTTAATTTCATCCCAACGTTCAGGATTGATACAGTAGCTAACCGAAACACCTTCAACAGTGCCTTGAATAATGCCGCTGGATTTCAATTCCATCAAATGTTGGCTGATAGTTGCTTGTGCCAAACCCAATTCCTCCACTAAATGTCCATTAAAACAGGTGTCGGACTTGAGTAAATATTCAATAATTGCCACACGGGCAGGATGTGCAAAAACTTTCGCCACTGCTGCCAGTTGGTTTTGCGTTTCACTAAATAGTTCGGTTTTTGTTACGCCCATATTAAATTTGTTTTAAGATTTGTTTTTTGATGTAAAAATTAAGAAATGTCGCTAACAGCATATTTCTTGGGAAAAAGGGAATAGTCATATAAAACTTGTATCATCACATTGCAATATTACGATATATTTAAAAATTAGCAAAACAATTAATCATTAATTTTCGATATTTTGCATCTACTAAGCCTTTTTAATCAACTTCATAAAGTAGATACCATTTTTTAATTCAAATTATTCCTACGCTATAATCTTTTGAGAATTTATCACAATAAAATATTAAATAAATAACCTGAAAGGATTATAAATACCGTTATTACCGAAAAGAAAATGGCAATTAACTTCCAGGTCATCACTTTTTTCAGCAGCGTAGCTTCAGGGATTGAAAGACCCACTGTTGCCATCATAAAGGCAATGGCGGTTCCAATTGGAACGCCTTTTGCCACAAACACTTGAATCACCGGCACAATACCTGCAGCATTTGCATACATAGGAACGGCTACGATAACCGCCAAAGGAACTGTCCACCAAGCGCCGCTACCCAAATATTTTGCGAAGAAATTTTCGGGTACATAACCGTGCATCGCCGCACCTATAGCAATACCGATAATTACATAAATCAACACGCCTTTTACAATATCCCAGGCGCTTCTGGTGATTTCCGGAAGCCGTTGTTTAAAGGTTCTTTTTTCTTCTTCATATGCATCAGAAGAAGCTTGCGATTTGGCCATAATTTGCTTCACCCAATCAGACAAAAGTGGTTCTAAATTAAATTTCCCCAACAGCCAGCCCCCAATGGTTCCCAATAAAATTCCAGATCCGGCATAAATCAAGGTGGCTTTGAGTCCGAACATTCCCAAAAACATTGTGATGGCAACTTCATTTACCAATGGAGAAGTTATTAAAAACGAAAAAGTTACTCCTAAAGGGATTCCGCCTTGCACAAACCCAATAAATAATGGAACAGATGAACAAGAGCAAAATGGCGTAATAGCGCCAAAAATGGAAGAAAAAAAGTACTCTAAACCGTAAAGTTTTTTACGATTTAGAAAATATTTTAATTTTTCAATTGGGAAATAGGTGTTTACAATTCCCATCAAAAAAACAATAACGAAAAGTAAAATTAAGATCTTCAGGGTGTCAAATATGAAGAAATTAAGCGCTGTGCCCAAATGGGTTTCGGCACCAATCCCAAAAACCGAATAAATAAGCCAATCTGCTAAATGCTTTATCCAATCGAACATCCTATTTTTATTTATCACAAATTTAAAAATATTTATTCGTAATTCGTAAAACTACGAACATAAATTTAAAAAATTTATTTCAACACATTATTTAAAAGTTTTTTGGCCAATTCCCAATTGTCTTTATTGATGCAATATTTAGTTGATGGCGGGGTAACATCTCCTTGAATAAGACCCGCATCTTTAAGTTCATTTAAATGTTGAGAAAGCGTTGATTTTGCGATGGGAAGTTCTTCGGCCATATCGCCATGAAAACAACAAGCTTGGGAATTTAGCAATTGCAATATGGCAATTCTTACAGGATGGCCCAATGCTTTCGCAAATCGTGCTGTTTGTTCTTGCTCTGCTGTAAAATAATCTGACTTTGAAGTGGTTTTCATCATTATTTTTTAACTATTGTTCGCAAATATACGAACAAAAAAGCAAAAACAGGATTACTTATTCCATTTTTTGTGCGTCTTTTAAAAATATTTCAATTGAAAAGAAATTCAAATTCTGGAATAAATTTTCATCCATTTTAAACAACACAGAAATTAGGGGTCAGTTGTGATTTTTTTTAACTGACTCCTATTTAGCCCCTTTTTATTTGGTTTTTAATGGTTTTATTTGGTATTTGATGGAATTAAAAAACCCTATAAACATAGTGTTTATAGGGTTTTGTCACTTTTTGTGATTGTATTCGCAGAGAGGCTGACCTCCGATCTTTTAAAGGTCGTGAAAACGGATGCCATCAATGAACGCGGAATGCGCACCATTGAGGATGGCTCTATGGGGCTGATCAGTGGCTTTGATTTCAATACCAACGGGAAATTGGGATCTACCTTGTTTGCTGCTTACAGCAACAATTTCGATCGTGTAACGGGAGAGGCAACCGTGAACATTCCTTCTTTTTCTCCATCGGTAAGGATTGCAGCTCCTGCAGGAACCACACATTTCAAATTGGTGACTGGTGCCTCTGAATTGGATTTCGTCAACGAAACCTCCACTTTTGAAAATGATGAAACTGCTATTTTGCCTTATGACAGTGCAGACACCGGTATTGCAAATTCCAGTGATATTGACCACCCAATTTCAATTTAAAGTGACCACCTAATTCCAATTCAAAGTGACCACCTAATTTCGGAGTAAATTGACCACCCCCATTTTTCATCTAAAACTACTTTTTTTCATCTGTTAATTTATACTCAAATATACTTAAAAATTATCCCTTGTTTAAGCTTTTTTTCTTTCGCATCGATTCTCCGTGTAATTCAATTCTATGGGATTGATGTATGAGTCTATCCAAAATGGCATCTGCTATGGTTTTTTCGCCAATTATATCATACCAACCCTGTACTGGGATTTGTGATGTTACTATTATGGAATCATTGTTGTGCCTGTCTTCAATAATTTCTAAAAGCGTAATTCTGTTATGGCTGTCAAGTGCTTGCAGTCCAAAATCATCAAGAATAATAACATCTTGCCTCTCAATTTTGGCTAGTTCCCTGAGGTAAGAACCATCAGCTTTAGCCATTTTTAATTTGGCAAATAATTTTGAGGTGTTAAAATAGCTTACTTTAAAACCTTGGATACAGGCTTGATAACCCAATGCGGTCCCTAAATAACTTTTGCCTACACCGGTGCTTCCTGTGATTAAAATGTTTTCGTTTTTTTCTACAAAATCACATTCTGCAAGGCGCAGTACCAAGGTTCTTTCCAGATTACGGGATTCATCAAAACTAATGTTTTCGATGTTTGACTTGTAATGGAACTTGGCGTTCTTGATGCTTCTTTCAATGCGCCTGTTATGCCTTTCATCCCATTCAGCATCGATAATCATCGACACAAACTGATCTAGCGTGTAATAATCCGTTTTACCGCTTTCAATGGCGGTTTTAAAAGCATTATGCATTCCATAAAGCTTCATTTGTTTCATTTTTGTTACTGTGGATTCATTCATTTTTATTGGATTTAAATTTAGTTAAAATAATGTTTTCCTCTTATGTTTCCGTGCTTAGGAAGCTCTTGTCCTTGTTCTTGTTCGTCTTCAAAATCAATGCTGTCCAAGTTGTTTTCTAAAATGTTTTGGATAGTTTTAAAGTTGTAAATTTTATAATCAAGTGCTCGTTTGCAGGCATTTATTAATCGTTCTTTGGAGACCTTTTTTTCATAAGAGAGTATTCCCAAGCAACTTTTATAGGCTTGTTCTGGGTGGTTTCTGCTTTCAATTATTTTTATGATATATGCTCCCACTAATGCATCAATACTATTTCCCCATTCAATGAAACGAGAAGCACTCCACTGGGCCACAAATTGATGTGTACTTGCTAAATGCTCTGGGGTTGTAGTATAGACATAAGGTTTATAATTCCTTGTATGGGTAGCTATACGATTATATTTGTGGTATATTTCAACTGTTGATTTTGTATACAATAGCTTCGCTTTTTTCTTTACATATTGATACGGAACACTGTAATAATTTTTGTCTTGACTTAATTGAACGTGTCCATTTTGCATTACCGTTGCAAAGGATTGGTATTTAATTTCAAAGCGTTCTTGTGGCAATGCACGCAGTTTTTCTTTTTCATCTTCTAAAAACAGCTCATAACGAGAGTAAGGGCGCCCTGTGAGTTTTCGGTTGTTATGGGCGTCAAGTAAATCCCATATCTGCTGGTTCAACTCATCAAGATCAAAGAATTTTTCGTCTTTTAAATTCACATAAATTCTCCTGTACAATATCTTTACAGCGCCTTCAACTAATGATTTATCCCTTGGCTTATATGCCCTGGCCGGCAAAATAGTGGTTTCGTAATGTTCTGCTAAGTCCGCTAAAGTTTCGTTGATTGTAGGCTCAAAACGACTGCTTTTAATTACCGCAGACTTTAAATTATCCGGAACAATCGCCGCAGGAGTTCCTTCAAAAAAACGCATTGCATTCTCTACCGATGTTACAAAATCTTCTTTTTGTTGGCTCATTGAAGCTTCTGCATAAGTGTATTGGCTAGCTCCTAATATGGCAACAAAAAACTGCACGTCTTTGATTTCCCCCGTGTCTTTATCAACAATGGAAAGTGTCTTCCCGGCATAATCTACGTACATTTTATCACCCGCTTTGTGATTCATATGCATTACCGGATTGACCTTATTGCCCCATATCTTGTAATGATGCCTAAATTGTGAACTCTGGAATCCATCAGGATTTGCCGCATTGTAATGCTCCCATAAATGGCGTACGGTAACCCCAACCTTTTTCAGTTCCCGTTCCATTTGTGGAAAAAACTCATAAAGCTTTTGCAATTTCGGATTGATTGCTTCCACCACATTGTGNNTGTTAATTTATTTGCCATAATTCGTATTTTTTTTAACGAATTTATGGTCTAACAACATGAAAAAAGCAGTAGTTTTTTTGGTGGTCAGTTTGCTCCGAAACTGGTGGTCAGTTTGAATTGGAAAGTGGTGGTCAGTTTGCTCCGAAACTGGTGGTCAATTTACTCCGAAATTAGGTGGTCAATTTGACCGTTTTTTCCATCTTGACAACTTATAGGCACGCAAAAAATTATCAAATTTTATTACAAAGGAATAATTGAGGTCTCTTAAATAAATATCAGAGGTGCCAAATTCCTTTTTGACAAATTCCAATAAATAACTTTGGGTAGTTTTATACAAACCCAAAGTTGCTTTATGCAACTTGTGTGCGTGGTTATCATTGTGATAATCAATAATATTTTGNNGATTGTTCAATGTAACCATTAAGTATTCTGGCATCTTGACCGGTGCCTTTTACACGCGATTTGGCTTTGTCCCAGGAATCAATGTTTACTTTCTTTTTTAAACTAATGTTAACTCGTCTCTGGTTAACGGTTACTCTAGCAAAAATTTCGGCTTCGTTGTCTTTAGCGCGTGAAGAATTAATCCAAATTAGGATTGAAAAGGTGATGTTTGTTTTCATAGTTGTCGTCTTTTTAAGTTAAACTTTGTTTAAGACGAAAGTCAAATCAACTATGGTATTCAAATTTACTGGATTTTGTTGACCAATAAATCAATTTTTTGGTTCAAAATTACTGTGAAATTTCACCGAAATCCTAGGTATAAAATCCTAGTGTTTACAGGGGATTTCGCAATAATTCGGTCAACAAATCGGTCAACAAAATTGATGTTTTATATTTGTTGACCGATTTGTGAACCTAATATATGATATTTTATCATATAATTTGTCGGTCTCTAAAAATAAAACCTGAGCAAAACCTAGGATTTTATCGATTTTGCTCGATTTTGTTAGTGTTCTGGCAGAGAGGAAGGAACTAGAACTATTCCAAACTTCCCTTATTTTACTAGGGCTTCAGAGGTACCCATTTATAACTGACTCCGAATTAGAAACTTTTTATTTAATCTAAAATGTATTCATTTATGATATTGAGCTCAATACCAGTATATTCCGAGAATTCGTGTATTGTAACAAACTGCCGAGGCTTTTTATCTAAAAACAATCTTATCTCCCTTAATAACTTACGACCATACCTTTCACTTCTTCCGGTGATGATCTGAATATCTTTTGGATATATACAAGTTCTTTTCTGCCTTTTCATACTCTATCTATGCCTTATCCATACCTTATCCATACTGTATCCATTTTGACTCGTCCTGAATGACCCGTCCTGAAATAACTATACACAAACTAAGTGTATGGAACACAAAGAACAAGAATTTTATGCTTTGATAAATCTACGATGATTTGTTCAGAATTAAAAATTTAATCAAATCTGTTTAATAAAAGATCTTTTTCACGATAAAATGACCAATTTGGTAAAAAGTGATCATTTCGAAATAAAACAGTCATTTCGATAAAAAGTGTTCATTTCAGTCATAAACGGTCATTTCGGTAAAAAACAATCATTATGGTAAAAAGTGATCATTCCGGTCAATAATAGTCAAAACGGTAAAAAACAGTCATTTCGGTCATAAATAGTCAAAACGGTAAAAAACAGTCATTTCGGTCATAAATAGTCATAACGGTATAAATGACACTTTTCGGTATAAATGACCTAAAACGGCACAGATGGATACTTGTTTTTTTATACAGTGCTAATTCTTCGGTGATTTGCTAAGAATTTAAAATTTATTCGATTATGGCTAGACAAACTGGTATTATTAAATTGAAGGGGACTATCGGGGATATTTCCTTTTACAAAACTTCGGATGGACATCTTGCCCGCGAAAAAGGCGGCATCGACAAATCCAGAATGAAGAACGATCCTGCGTTTCAAAGAACGCGTGAAAACGGATCTGAATTCGGCAGAGCCGGAAAAGGCGGAAAATTGGTGCGAAGCGCCATCAGGATTCTTTTGTTGAATGCACAAGACAAAAGAGTGGTGAGCAGACTGACCACCGATCTTTTAAAGGTCGTGAAAACGGATGCCATCAATGAGCGCGGAATGAGAACCATCGAAGATGGCTCTATGGGGCTTATCAGTGGCTTTGATTTCAATACCAATGGGAAATTGGGATCTACGTTGTTTGCTGCTTACAGCAACAATTTCGATCGTGCAAGCGGTGAAGCGACTGTGAACATTCCGTCATTTTCGCCTACGGTAAGGATTGCTGCTCCGGCAGGAACCACGCATTTCAAATTGGTGACTGGTGCTGCGGAATTGGATTTTGCAGGTGAAACCTCCACTTTTGAAAATGATGAAACTGCAATTTTGCCTTATGACAGCGCAGACACCGGTATTGTTGATTTTGTTTCGGCATTAACTCCAAACTCTGTGCTTCCTGTGATCCAGGTATTGGGCGTTGAGTTTTACCAGGAGGTGAACGGGCAAATGTATCCGTTGAAAAATGGTGCTTACAATGCCTTGGCAGTTGTTTATGTAGACACTATTTAGTGGAACTGCATTTGCATAGGACCTATTTTAAAGAGGGTACCAACGGTGCCCTCTTTCATCATGGTGCTTTTATGGGTTTTGCTGTTGAACTACCCTGGCTTGAAAACCAGAAAATGAAGTCCTGCATTCCGGAAGGAGTTTACACCTTAAAAGCACGCTATTCTGAAAAGTTTAACCACCATTTGATTCTGGAAAATGTTCCGGGAAGAAACCTGATTCTGATACATCCGGCCAATGATGCCAAAAAGGAACTTTTGGGCTGCATTGCTCCTGTCACCTTTTTATCGGGAATCGGAAAAGGAACGGCCTCAAAACCATTATTGCAAAAATTAGTGTCGTTGTGCTATCAGGCATTCGACCGAAAAGAAATTGTCACTTTAACCATAAAATCTTAACCAATGAAAATTATAGATCGATATAAAAAACCCACGCCAACGTTTTTCAGAAAACTTAGAAATATCGGCATTGCTTTGGCCGCCACCGGTGGCGCCATTATAGCAGCGCCCATAGCATTACCGGCGTTGATAATTACCATCGCCACTTATTTAACAGTTGTTGGAACCGTGGCCACTGCTGTAAGTCAGGCCGTGGTGTCGGACAATGAAAATGAAACTGAAAAATGATACTCAATGATATTCAAATACGATCTGGAGTTATTGGTGGCACGTTGTTGTCCACCGCTTTGAATATCAATTTTCACGATTTGCTATTCACCGCAATTATGTCTGTGATTGGCGCCGTTGTGAGTTTTTTTGTTTCTTATATTTTGAGGAAATTGTTTTCGGATTCAGATAAGTCAAAAAATGCCTAGTGATCTAAATCAGCTAGGCATTTTATAATATTTGTTGGGTTTGTACTAAATCACATTTAGGTATAAATTATAAACATCGTTGGCTGCTGTGCTTCATTATCCAAACTGTCTTTTAGTTGATTTAAAACAATCTATTTAGTCTACACCTAAGACTGTGTTTTGAATTATTTTTTAAGGCAATTATTTACTTTTTCAAATCCGTCTTCATTATCTGAAAGAACTAATAAAATATCGTTTGGTTCAATAATAGTTGATCCATTAGGTGTAATATATTTATCATTTCTTTTAATCATAGCAATTATGGCATTTTTGGGGAATGCTAAGTCCACAATTCTTTTATTCACAGCATAACAATCGGGAGAAACTTCTATTTCTTTCATTGCTGCTTTAGGAATCTCAGAAATAAATTTATCAGTTTCAGAAATTGGTTTTACTTTTTCCGGCAATGCAACATGTAACCATTTTGCAACAACTGTTAATGTTGTTCCCTGAATTAAAATAGATGTTACCGAAATGAAAAACACAATATTAAATATCATGTCAGCATTTTCAATACCAGCCAATAAGGGATAAGTTGCAAACACTATGGGAACAGCACCACGTAAACCTACCCAAGAAATATAAAATCTTCTTCTTAGCTTCATTTTAAAAAAAATCAGACTGATAAACACACTTAAAGGTCGAGCAACAACAATTAAAAATAATGATATAAGCAGTCCAATACCCATATACGGAATAATCTGAGATGGAAATACGAGTAACCCTAATGTAAGAAATAAAACAATTTGCATTAGCCAAGCCAAACCGTCAAACATTTTCAAAATGGTTTTTTTGTGTATCAGGTCTTGATTGCCTAAGTAAACCGCACAAATATAGATGGCAAGAAACCCGTTGCCACCTACAAAATCGGTGGCAGAAAATGTAATGAACATCAGGGCAATAACCAATACGGGATAAAGGCCTTCAAAGTCAAGTTTAATTTTATTGATAATGAATTTACTTAATTTACCGAACCCAAAACCAGCAATACCTCCAAAAACCATTTGCTGAAAAAACAAAGGAATGACTGAAAAAATGCTTTGGTCTTGATGTATTACCAAAGTCAAAAATGCAATGGTCAACACATACGCCATTGGGTCGTTACTTCCGCTTTCCAATTCTAATGTTGGGCGCAGGTTTGTCTTTAGTGCAAGACTTTTTGAACGCAAAATTGAAAAAACTGCTGCTGCATCTGTTGATGATACAATAGAACCCAACAACATACTTTCGTAAATTGTAAAGTCTGTAATAAACCAAACAAATGTTCCAAGTGTAAGTGCAGTCAATAAAACGCCTAAGGTTGATAAAACAATTCCTTCTTTTAAAATTGGTTTTACAGAAGTCCAATTGGTGTCAAGACCGCCTGAAAACAGAATAAAGTTAAGTGAAACAATACCAATGAATTGAGCAATTTGCGGATTGTCAAAATAGATACCGCCAATACCGTCAGTACCTGCCAACATTCCGATTGCCAAAAAGAGCAATAAAGTAGGAACGCCAAATTTATAGGATGTCTTACCTGCAATAATGCTTACAAAAAGTAATAGAGAGCCAACTAATAGTATATTTTCAATTGTTAAATTCATTCTTCTTTTACTTTATTTCAGTCACCCAAAGTTACTATTTCGCTTTATTTAAATTGTCAAAAAGTTCTGTCTTTTCTTGTTAAACCGAAAATTCTCAATAGGTGTACTATTTAAGTTTCGTTGTATTAAAAACATTACTGCCAACTTAATGTATACATTTGAATCGAAATATCTATCAATTCAAATTCCCTGATAAATGAAAATTGTCTCCTAAAATTATTTTTAATTGTCAGAATTTTTTTGTCCACCTAAACTAAACTAAATAAAGTTAAGTTTCAACAGATAGCTTCAATTTATATTGGTTTTTATTAGATTATTTTTTAATTAATCGAAAGGTCCTTAAACCAGACTAAGCTGGCAAACAAGTCAGGATAAGTTAAAAATAAATGACTTTCACTTTCAAACCGGCTTGTGTTGCCAGTTCAATCATATGTTTTGTGCCTTTGCTTTCCCCATCCCAAAAAGCGATGAGTACATCAGCATAGGCAGCCATTTCGATATTTCGCTTGTGTCCGGCACTTTTTCCATACCGGCGCCAATCGGCCGGAAATTGTTTAATGGAATAGTTTCGCTCAATTGCATACCTTTCTCCCAGAAGGTCGGCGCCTTTATAGGCACCGCTTACAATTTCGATATCGTTTTGATCCTGCAGGAACTTGTCACAAACCTGGCAAAGTCTGTTAAAATCGTCAAAGTTTCGGCCTCCGGCAATGATTACTTTTATCATTGTTTATTTATTTAAAACCTCAACAAGGCCATTTTTAATTCAGAAATTGTTTTAAGCTGCAGTTTCAAATTTGCTTCGAAAGCTTCAATTTTTTGAAGCTTCGAAATCTTCTGGTCCCAGGCCTGCTGCTCGTTGTTTTGCAAAGCATTTTTAATGACTGCTCTCGCATCTACAATACAGATAAATGGAATAACACTTCCTTTTAAATAATAGCTGAAATACTTGCCTGCTTTAAGGGCCAGACACAAGTAAAAAAGTGATTCCCGGAGATCCGCGGAGTTAGTTGTTAGCACAAAGCAATTTGGGCAAGGTTCCGGCATTGGTCGGCCGCTGTTCAGTCCTTTACACAAAATAAAAAAGTGCGGTCCGGAATAGGTTCTTCCGGTCTGGTGTGTTCTGATTTCAAAAGTTGACATAGTAACGCAATTAAAGTTATGCTTCG
This sequence comes from Lutibacter sp., assembly GCA_003516285.1. GTDB lineage: Bacteria > Bacteroidota > Bacteroidia > Flavobacteriales > Flavobacteriaceae > Lutibacter. Next base: position 18,749 of record DPCK01000022.1, read on the forward strand.
CGGTGCTCGCACATCAATTTTAAAAGAAAAAAGAAAAAAAGAAAGTAGTTTACTTGTTGGCGTTGGATGGCTGTCAAGTTTTTTTGAAAAAATACTACCCGGGTTTTAGTTGGCAGTTGAGATTGGCAGTATTCAGATCTTTTTTAAATGACTGTTGTTAATAAAAATGAGGGTGGAGATTTTTTTAAAAACCCGCAGGGCTTGAACTTTATAGCCAATGGCGTTGGGTGATGGGAGCCAAATAATTTTACTTGCTTTTTTTATTTTTTTTATCTATGTTTATGTTTTTAAATCCTAAAAACAAAAAGAAATGGCAAAATTTGAAATTAGCACTGACAAAAGAGGCGAGTTTAGATTTAACCTAAAAGCAGGAAATGGTCAAACTATTTTAGCAAGCGAAGGTTACAAAGCAAGAGCAAGTTGTTTAAACGGTATTGAATCTGTGAGAAAAAACTCACAAGATGACAGTAAATTTGAACGATTGGTGTCAAAAAGCGGACAACCTTATTTTAATTTAAAAGCTACTAACGGTCAAATTATTGGCAATAGTGAGATGTATTCAAGTGAAAGCGGAATGGAAAACGGCATTGCATCAGTAAAGAAAAATGCACCTGAAGCCGAAGTTGTAGAATAAGAATAGCAAATAATTATTTTTAAAAGTATCAAAAGGTAGCATTCTTAATTCTGATTGAATTATGGTGCTACTTTTTCTATCTTATGATTACAGATAATTCTTAGAAAAGTCATCTTAAAACAAATTTGTTTTAATTTTAATTAGTAAAAATTAATATTTATAAAGCTGGTTATAATATCTTTATTAAAAATTATCACGCTATGAAAAAAATATTAATCGTTGAAGACGATTTAGCTTCAGAAATGATGCTTGAAATAATGATTGAGGATTTTTGCAAATTCCCTTTAATTGCAATAGACGGATTGGAAGCAGTTCGCATATGTAAAGAGAATCCCGACATTGATATTGTTTTAATGGATATTAAACTGCCTGAATTAAATGGTTACGAAGCCACAAAAAAAATTAGGGAATTTAACAAAGACATTATTATTATCGCACAAACTTCCTATGCATTCCCGGATGACCGAGAAAAATCAATAACCGCCGGATGCAATGATTATATTTCAAAACCCTATAACCAAAGTGACTTGACGGAATTGCTAAAAAAGTGGACTAAAAATATTATGATATTGTAACCTGTAATATTTTGTTTTATTCCAAATGTTTCTTAGAAAGCAAAACCAGTATTTTCCCTGTTTAGTTCTAAACACAGCGCAGCTAAAATGAGGAGCATTTTTGCGCGAGCCGCCGCGAAGATGAGCGAGGGTGGTGTGGGTAGAGCACGTTGCCATCGGCATAAGTGCGTCCCACGCCTACGTGGTACACGCAAGGGTGGCGGAGTTTTTGAGGCGTCGGATGGGCAAGGGCAATTTATGTAGAGAAGCGTGACGAGTGGTGTGCGCTCCGCTTTGGTTGTTGGTTGCACGTTGTTTGTTGTTGGTTAATTGGATAGAAAATTATTATTTGAAGTACAAGTTGCGGAGCGCCAAAACGAGGAACAATGAACGGAATACTTTGCTCTTGCGTGCGTTTGCAATATGTGATAATCCGTTGTATAATTTGTAGTTAATCCGATTCTTGGTGAAGTAAAAATTTGTGGTTTGATCAAACAGGATTGGTGCTTGCAACGGTTATTTCATATGCAAAATGGTGCTTTCAAAAACTGTGACACCCTTTTTTAGCCCGAGCGAGCAGCAGGCGAGCCAAATTATGAAACAGCGGTTTTACCCAAAGTTTATACCATTTATACCTACACGTCATTCTGTTAAAATGTACCTTTTACGTTTTTACTTCAAGATAAAATGAAACCGTAATTATGAGTATGCTTTAATTTTCTCTATTCGTAAATTCCATAAAATCTACCATTTTCCCTTAGAACAACGTATAGGTATAAATGGTATTAGTCTTGCGCAGCAAAACCTTAAAGGGTTTGGGTAAAAAAGTAGCTGTGCGTGAGTAAGCCGTGGAATGTGTGAAGTAAAATAAACAAATAGCACTAAACGAGGATGTGTCACCGCAGTAGTGCTATTTGTGGTATATGCAAGGGTTTGGTACCGAAATTGGGCTTTCTAAAATTAACTAACGATACAAGTTTATATTTTCTTACACGTTAAATGCCCTTGCAGATATATTTTATGGAACAAAATGAAGCGGATTGCGAACACCTTATTACCTGCTAAACATTCTGTTTAGTTGAGACCATTCTGATGAAAACGGAACAAAAGAGGGCAATGGCAAATTAAGTCCAGGACATCCTTTGAAGTCGGACAGCATTTAATATGGCCAATAGCGCAACACCAACATCCGCGATTACGGCTTCCCACAACGTAGCCATTCCAAAAGCACCTAAAATCAATACTAATATTTTTATGCTCAATGCCAAACCAATGTTTTGCCATATAATTTGCGTGGTTGAATTACTTATTTTGATGGCTATCGCAATTTTTGAAGGCTGATCTGTTTGTATGACAACATCTGCGGTATCAATGGCAGCATCACTTCCTAAACCACCCATCGCCATCCCCACATCGGCTATGGTAATTACAGGTGCGTCATTTACGCCATCACCCACAAAAGCAATGGTTCTTCCGGCTGCTTTTAATTTTTCAACTTCTGTAATTTTGTCTTCCGGCAACAGTTCACCGATTGCTTTGTCTATTCCTAATTGTTTGGCGATTTTATCAACAACGGCCTGTTTATCGCCGGAAAGCATCACAACTTTTGTTATATTTTTCAGGTCGTGTAATGCGGCTATTGCTTTTTTCGCATCCTCTTTAAGGGTATCCGCAATTGTAATATAGCCGGCATACTTTTTATTTATGGCTATAAGGACGATGGTTTCGGAATTTGAATTTAGTTCTAAATCATAAGGAATTTCAAACTTTTCCAACAGTTTTGTGTTACCGGCTAAAACTTCATATTCCCCAATTTGTCCTTTCATTCCGTGACCGGAAATTTCTTCAACATTGGTTGCTTTAAGGGCTGTATTACTAATCTTTGCATACTTTACGATGGCCCCTGCAATTGGATGGGTAGAATTGGCTTCCAAAACGGCTGTTAATTCAAGCAATAATTCTTTGTCGAAATTTACGGCAGCTATTTCTTGCACTCCAAAAACACCTTTGGTCAAAGTTCCTGTTTTGTCCATCACAACCGTATCAACTTTGGTCATTAAATCAATAAAATTAGCACCTTTAAATAAAATACCATTGTGAGATGCCGCACCTATTCCGCCAAAATAACCCAACGGAATTGAGATTACCAAGGCACAGGGACAAGAAATTACCAAAAAGATTAAGGCACGTTGAAACCAGTTCTGAAAGACATAAGCATCCCCAAGAAAGAAATAAGGAATTACGACCAATCCAATGGCCAGCCAAAATACGATTGGGGTGTATATTTTTGCCAAACGGCTTACCAGCAATTGCGTTTTTGCTTTTCTGCCAACCGCTTCCTGTACTAATTTTAATATTTTTGAGAGCTTTGTGTCTTCAAATTTACTGGTTACCTCAATCTCTATAACTTTGTTTAGGTTCACCATACCGGCCAACACCTTACCTCCTTTAATTTTTGTGTCTGGTGTAGATTCCCCAGTTAATGTCGCTGTATTTAAAACGGCATCGTCTGAAATTAACACACCATCCAACGCAATTTTTTCACCCGGCTTGGTTTGAATTGTTTGTCCGACCTGAACTTCACTCGGATGTTTGATTATAGCATTGCCATTCTCTAGCACGGTAACTTCTTCCACCTGAACTTTTAACAGGGCTTCAATGGAACGTTTGGCTTTGTTTACTGCGGCTTCCTGAAATAATTCACCAACCACATAAAACAGCATTACGGCAACACCTTCTTCATGAGAACCAATTAGAAATGCGCCAATCGTTGCAACAGACATTAAGACGAACTCATTATAAATATCGCCCTTTACAATTAATTTTGCTGCCTTTAAAATTACGGCGCCTCCAACAATGATATAAATAATGCCAAACCAAATTAAAGGAATGGGTGCTTTAAAAAAAGGCGCTTCATAAAAATCAAAACCAATTCCAAGCAACAAAAACAATAAACTGATTATTGGAATCAGATAGTCTTTATTTATACTGAATGATTTTTTAGACTCTTGGGTTTCTTTTGCAAAATC